>NZ_CEZOWA010000001.1:0-103446 GCF_983056325.1 Candidatus Marivariicella sp.
GTCCAAAACAAAAAGATAAACCAATAAAAAATAAAACATATTTTTTCATGAAAAATAATTAAAGTTAATTAAATACAAATATAGAACCTTATTGGAATCAATACAGATGAAGGGGCTCTTAACCAAAACGAATTTATATCTTTGTACTAATGCGGGAGTAGCTCAGTTGGTAGAGCATCAGCCTTCCAAGCTGAATGTCGCCGGTTCGAACCCGGTCTCCCGCTCAACGTATTCTAATTATAACTTTGATCGATGAAATATATTTTTATTCATATATTTTTATTTGCTAGTTTTATTTCTACTGCCCAGCAAAGGAGACTTATTAACGGTAAACTTTTATATAGAAATAATAATGTAATTGCTGCAAATGTAATTAATAATTCTTCTCAATTTAACACTATAACTGACAGTAATGGTGAGTTTCAAATTGATGTTAGTGAGGGTGATGAAATTATTTTTTCATCTGTAGAATTTAAAATCAAAAGTATTACAATAACTGAAAAAATATTAAACAAAAATAGATTGGTCGTTAATATCACTGAAAGAGTAAACATCCTTGATGAAATTGTAATAAGTCCAGAAAATGTAGAAAAATTTTTAGATCTTAAAGAAGAAGAGTTTATGGGCTTCGACTACATAAGAGATAAATCTACAAAACTCGATAATACTATATTAAGGCAAGGAAAATTGTACAATGGAATCGATTTTATTAATGTTGCTAAATTAATATCTAAATTAATTTCAAACACCTCCGAAGAACAGAAAAAAAAGCTTTTACCAAGTAAAGTATTACCTTTTGTTTTTGAAAATAGTTTTTTTATCGATGAACTCGGATTAGGCAGTGAGGAAATATCTGATTTTTTAAACTACTTGGACAAAGAATTAACTTCGGATGTATTGCTTCAAAAATCCAAACAATTTTTATTAATTGATTACTTATATGGAGAGGTAGAAGATTATAAAAATAAGCAATAAATGATTCGTTTTATATTCTTATTTTTTTTCGTAGGGATTCTTAATGCTCAAGTTAAAAAATCCTCTCTATTAAAGGGAAGAGTAACTTCAAATGATTCAACATCAATATCCTCAATTCACATAATAAATAAAACTAGAGGAAGTGCTACAATCACAGATCAGGTTGGTTATTTTCAAATTTTTAGCTCAACTAGAGATACAATTATAATTTCAGCAATCCAATTTAGCATTAAAATCTTAGTGGTAAATGATGAAATGCTTGAGAGTGAAGAGATTTTAATTCCTTTAGAAAAATTTGTAAATAAGCTATCTGAAGTTATTGTAAGACCCCATAATTTGTCTGGAGATTTATTTAAAGATTTTGAAAATTCAGGGGTAAAACCTATTAATTTTTATAATAGAGGTATTCCTGGTTTTACAGGTACAAGAAAAGAAAAAATAGTAACTAAAAAACAATTAATAATCTCAGCACTTCTATTTCCATTAACTGGATCAATTCCAATTGATCCAATATATAAGCATATATCTGGCTATTATAAGGTCCTTAAAAAAAAACGAAAACTTGACGTTGAGTTTGATATTATTGAAAATTTAATCAAGTTTTATGGTCTAGATTATTTTATTGAAACTTTTGATGTTTCGGAGGACGAAGTTTATGAATTTGTTTCTGGAACATATATCAACTATCCTTTAAGGGAAACTTTTAATAGAAATGAGCACAATAAGGTGATGAAATATTTTGAGCAAAATAAATTAAGAGTTTTAAATAACATTAGATAACTATGTCTTTAAATACTACTTCTTTGATAAATATTTTTATTTTATCCCTATCATTACATACTCAATATGACGATTTTGAAATTAAACTTCACGACTATTTTGTTTCTAACACAGAAGTTGATTACATAAATGAAAAAAAATTACTTCAAATTACGATTAGAGTCTTTACTGATGATATTGAAGAAATGATTCGAGATAGGAATAGTAAATTAAAAATTGATCCTGATTCTAATTCAGAAAAAATAAATCAAATTTTAAATCAATACTTCAAAGAAAATCTAAAAATATTTATAAATAATAAGTTAATTATTTTTGACTTTATCGGCAAAGAATATAAAAATGATTTGACACAAATTTATTATGAATCTTCAATAGTTGAAACCATTAATGATATAACTTTTGAGAATCGCATTCTATGTGATTATTTTGATTCTCAGCAGAATATAGTTCATTTTAAAAGTGACAAATATAGAAAAAGCTTTGTACTAAATAAAAACAATTCAAAGGCAATTTTCGAATTAGAATAATTAAATAAAATGATTATATTCAGGGTCATATTTAAAAAAATGATGAAAAAAAATATTTATAATTTTATCTCAATATTATTTTTAGGATTATTTGTTAATGCTCAAGAAAATAGTATTTCAAACTCAAAATCAGGTCACACTAATAATAATAAATTCAAACAGCTGTATGAAGAGTTCTCGACTCCAAATAGATATAGGACTGCTTCAGGAGCTCCAGGATCTGATTATTACCAACAACAAGTTGATTATGTTATGGATATTGAGCTTGACGATAAAAACTCTAAGTTATACGGACAAGAATTAATTACATATAAAAATAATTCTCCAGATGATTTATCATATTTATGGGTTCAGTTAGATCAAAATATTCGTAAAAAAGATGCTCCAGCACTGCAAAAAAATGGGAGAGGGGCAGAGCCTTTAATTGAAGTCAAATCATTCGTATCAAATTATATTGAAGAACCATTTGACGGAGGTTTTAATGTTAATTGGGTTAAAACTGAATCTGGCATTCCTATTAAATATTTTATTAATAATACAATGATGCGTGTAGATCTTCCAAAACCTATTAGATCAGGAGAAGACTTTACATTTAGCATTAAGTGGTCGTATAAAATCAATGATCATGTTACAAACCGAGCAAGATCAGGTTATGAGTATTTTCCTAAAGACGGAAATAAGGCTTATGTCATAGCGCAATTTTTTCCACGTCTGGCGGTTTATAACGACGTGGAAGGTTGGCAGAATTATCAATTTTGGGGAAATGGCGAGTTTGCACTTAATTTCGGAGATTATGAAGTTAATTTAACCGTTCCTGCAGACCATATTCTGGAAGCAACTGGTGAATTAAAAAACCCTCGCGAAGTTTTAACCAGTGTACAGTATAAAAGATATAAAAAAGCCCAAACATCTTTTGACAAGCCAGTTTTAATAATAAGTCAAGATGAAGTAATTGAAAAGGAGACAAAATTTTCAGAAAAGAAAAATACATGGAAATTTATTGCTAAAAACGTGCGTGATTTTGCTTTTGCAAGCTCAAGAAAATTTATTTGGGATATGATGGCTGTTAAGGTTGGATCCAAAAGAGTCATAGCCAGTTCTTTATACCCCAAAGAAGGCAATCCTTTATGGGAAAGGTATTCAACAATTGCTGTTGCTCAAACATTAGAGACCTATTCTAAATACACATTCAATTACCCATATTCAAAGGCAGTTTCGGTTCATGCTAGAAATCAAGGAATGGAGTACCCAATGATTTGTTGGAATTATGGTCGTCCTGATGAAGATGGACAGTATTCGGAACGTGTAAAATTTGGAATGATTAGTGTTATTATTCATGAGGTTGGTCATAATTATTTCCCTATGATTGTTAACTCGGATGAGAGACAATGGGGATGGATGGATGAAGGCTTAGACACCTTTATGCAGTATTTAACAGAACAAGAATTTGGAGAAAAATTTGAAAGTGCAATTAAACCCTTAAGTCAGTACCCTTCAAGAAGAGGAGACCCATCCAAGATAATCCCATATATGTCAGGTAATCAAGATAATATTTCTCCTATAATGTCAAATCCTGAAAATGTTTTTCAGCTTGGCCCCAATGCTTACGCAAAACCAGCAACAGCTTTAAATATACTAAGAGAAACTATTATGGGAAGGGAGTTGTTTGACCATGCATTCAAAACATATTCTCAACGATGGATGTTTAAGCACCCTACACCTGAAGACTTTTTTAGAACCATGGAAGATGCTTCTGCTGTTGATTTAGATTGGTTTTGGAGAGGTTGGTTTTATTCGACTGATTACGTGGATATTGGTGTCAAAGGAGTAAAAAAATATGTTGTTTCACCAAACCCGGGTCCTGAAGTTGACAAATTATTACCCTCTGGAATGACTTCGAAGGATCTTGCACCTGTTTATGTTTTTATGGTTCCGGAGGATAAAGAGTTGGATAAAATAGGTGAGGAAATCAGCCCTATCGATAATTCAATTCCATTAAAGAAATATATCGAAGAGAAATACGGTAATAAACAAATTAATTTTCCAAAATATTTTTATGAAATTGAATTTGAAAAACCAGGAGGTTTAGTTATGCCGATAATAGTAGATTATTCTTATAAAGATGGAACCAAGGAAAGAGTAAAATATCCAGTTCAAGTATGGAGGAAAAATGAAGATTCAGTTAGAAAAGTATTAGCAACAAATAAGGAATTGATTGGGGTAAAAGTTGATCCTGAAATGGAAACTGCTGATATTAATAATTCAAATAATAATTGGCCCAAAGAAAAATTCAACTCTGATTTAGAAAAATTTAAAGCAAAAATTAAAGGATAGATTTTCTATATTTGGTAAAAACTAGAATAATGTTTCTATTTATAAGTGGAGCTGAAATAGCTTTAATTTTTTTTATTGTGTTATTAGTTTTTGGTGCTGACAAAATCCCTTCCATTGCAAGAGGAATGGCAAAAGGTATTACTCAAATCAAGCATGCGACCAATGAAATTAAATCTGAAATTCAAAAATCTTCAGAAATAGAAGGCTCTTCGGAATCTGTTGCTAAAAAAATAAATGATGGAATTAAAAGTGCTAAAAAAGATTTGGATGAACTAACTGATTCGGTTAAACGTAATATTTAGATCTTTCTACTCAAGCTAAGTCCATCTCTTATTGGTAACAATACTGTTTCTAAATCTACCTTATTTTTTAGAATTGAGTTGAATTTTTGTAGTGCTTTAGTATCATAATCTTCTTCAGTTGCATTCTTTAAAACTTTTCCACTCCACAATACATTATCAGAAATTAAAACACCACCCTTTTTAAGTTTTGGAATCATTAAATCCATATAATTGATATAATTACTTTTATCAGCATCCAAAAATATAATATCAAATTCTTCGTCTATATTTTCAATAACAGTAATTGCATTTCCATTATATTGAATGATTTGTTTTGCCTTATCACTTTGTCCAAAAAATTGATTCTGAAAATTAATCAACTCCTCATTAATTTCTATAGTATGAATTTTACCAATTTCTGACAGCCCTTCAGAAAGACAAAGTGTCCCATAACCAGTATAAGTTCCAATTTCAAGAATATTTGTAGGTTTGATTAATTTTGAAACTAAACTCAATAATCTGCCTTGAATTATACTACTTAACATTCTTGGATTAAGAATTTTTTGATGCGTTTCCTTTCTTAATTTTTTAAGCAAATCTGATTCTTCACTACTATTTTGAATTGCATACTCAATTATCTTCTCATCAATGAACTCCATAATTTTCGAATTTTAAAAAAAATAATTTTTTAAGGTCTTGCGTATGAAAATCTTTTAATGAGTTCAGGTAGAGCATATCCATCTAAACCGTTAATAGTGACAATTTGACCTTTATCAAGTTGAACAAATCCATCATCCAATAAAAGATTATCATTTACATATATGATTTCTATTTTTCCAATAATAAAAATGGTATCATTTTCAATTATCTTATACTCATTTATATAAGAGCATCCGACTTGAATAGGAGAGTTTTTGACAAATGGCGCCTCAATGTCATCTTTGTATTCATGATCTAACCCAGTTTCTGTAAACTCTGAATTGTCTTTTGGGTATTTCGCACTAGTCTGGTGAGCAGATTTAACTTGACTTTTACTTATCTGATTCAGTGTGAAATATCCATATTTATGAATATTCTCATAAGTATGCCTAGGTACAGTAGTTGGTCTAAGAATAAAGCCAATTAATGGTGGATTACTTCCCAAATGTATAATTGAGCTAAAAACTGCAACATTATTAGTTTTTGCATCTGTTTTGGTTCCAATTAGATTTGCAGATTTGTAACCAGTAATGCTATTAATAAGATTTAGTCTATAAATTTTAGACATTTTGTGGATGTCTATTTTTTTAAATTCTTGCATTAAATTCAATTATTACAATACGTGTCACCAATATTATAACTGTTATATGTAACATTATCAACTTGCCCTGATGAGTATTTATCTGGAATATTTGTGGATTGGGAATTATTTCCACCTAGGCTGGTATCATTTAGATTTTCCGTTTCAAACAAAAAATAGTACTTATCATCAACGCTCCTTTTTTCAATGATAATTATACAATCCTCATTTTTCTGACATTTTACAAAAAACAAAAAAAATAAAATCAAGCTAAAAGTTCTCATATTTAAATTTTTATAATTTTTTTCTGATAAAATAATATCTTGTAATTGGCTTTTGCTTTTTGTTTTCAAGGATAAAAGAAGAGTCCACAAATTTTAATTCAAAATCTTCTCCTTGGAGTGTTTTGATTAAATTGGCAAAGGAAGGATCCTCTAATTCAACTGTTTTTATAGATTTACCATCATCTATTACTATCTTCATTTTTCCATTCTTGTATCTGTTTTCAGTGTGCTGTTCAATTACAAGCCAATCTTGAGAGAACAAAGTAGATGAAGTTAGTAATAGAATTAGAAGAATTTTTTTCATTTATATGATATAAATTTCATAACAAAAGTAGTTAAAAAGTGGACTTTTAAAATTCTAATTTTCATATTATTTTAATAAGTTGTATTAAATTGCAATTACGATTTAATTATTTAGAGTTCTTTTGAAAAACACAATGTAATTATATTTAGACTCATATATATTGAATCATAAAACCTTTACTAATACCCTTGCTAATGATAAGTTATTGGGAAAAAATAGCTTTTACTAAATATGACTTAATTGTTATCGGAGGAGGTATCACTGGATTGTTTTCAGCATTATCTTTTAATAAAAAAAATCCTGATGCAAAAATAGCAATCTTAGAAAGAGATATTTTTCCAAATGGAGCAAGTACCAAAAATGCAGGTTTTGCATGTTTTGGATCCATTTCAGAATTGATCGAGGACAACAAGAAAATATCTGACGCAGCATTGTTTAAATTGGTTGAAAAACGGATTAAGGGTTTAGAGTTGCTAAAAAAAACAATTTCTTCAAAAAAACTTAATTTGATTAATAACGGTGGATATGAGCTCTTTTTTCCAAATGATCTAGATCCAGAAGAATACATAGAGAAATATAATGACTTACTTTTTCCGATATACAATAAAAAAATTTTTTCTTTAAAAAATAAAAGGATTCATAGTTTAGGTTTCTCAAAAGAGTTTGTGAAAAAATTAATTTTCAATCCTTTTGAATCTCAAATTAATACTGGAACAACCATTTTCGAACTTCAAAAATTAGCAAGTAAAAAGGGAATAAAAATTATTACAGGAGCTAATGTTGAAAAATTTGATTTAAATTCTGCAGGACATGAAATACATGTTTTAAATAATAATTTGAATATTTCATTTAAGTCAAAATACTTAGCTGTTTGTTCGAATGCTTTTTCAAAGAAATGGTTTCCTAAACTTGACATTAATCCCGGAAGAGGAATGGTTTTGATAACCAAACCGATACAAAATTTAAAGATTAAAGGGTGTTTTCACTATAATAAAGGGTATTATTATTTTAGAAATTTTCAAAACAGGATTTTGTTTGGAGGGGGCAGACAATTAGATTTAAAAAACGAAAATACTACTACCTTTGGAATAAATAAATTAATTAAAAGATCACTAATTAATGATCTAGAATCCATAATTATCCCTAGTGTTAATTATGAAATCGACATGGAGTGGTCCGGTATTATGGCTTTTGGAGAAACTAAAAATCCCATAATTGAAAAAATTCATAAAAATGTTGTTATTGGTGTTCGATTAGGTGGAATGGGAGTCGCCTTGGGAAGTATGGTAGGAAAAGAAGTTTCAGACCTTCTTTTAGAGGACAGTTAATATTTTTTCTAACTGCATCGAGCGTGATCCCTTAATAAAAACATATTTATCTTTTAAGGGATTGATTTTTAAATAATCAAGAAGTTTTTTAGTAGAACTAAATTTTTCTATGTTGGATAATGCTATTTTGATCTTTTCAAAATTTTCTCCAACTGTAATTATTCTAGAAAATGATAATTTTTTCACTAAAAGTAATATTTTTTCATGTTCAATAGAGCTTTGATCTCCTAGCTCTAGCATGTCACCCAAAATTAAAATGGCGTGTTCCGGATAAGTTTCTTTAAAACTTTGAATAGCGACATACATACTTGATGGATTCGCATTATACGCATCTAAAATAATTTCATGATTTTTTAATTTAATAAATTGAGATCTGTTATTATTTGATTTATATGTTTCAATCCCTTTTCTAATTTTAGTTATTGGGATTCTAAAAAAATAACCAATAACAATAGCTGCTGCAATATTTTTTAAATTATACTCCCCATGTAACGGGCTTTTAAAATTTTCTCCTTTAAAAGTTACCTCTAGTTCATTATTTATATTGGAGTAGGATATTGGATAATCTGATTTTTTATTTTGACCAAAAGAAACAAATGGGGTTTTATTTAATCTTTTTAACTGATTTTTATTATCTATGTCAACAAATATAGTTCCCTTTGAAATCAACAAATAGTTATATAATTCAGATTTACCCTCTATAATAGCACTTTCACTTCCAAAACCTTCAATATGCGCTTTTCCAAAATTCGTAACAAATCCGTGGGTTGGTTCCGCGATTTCACATAATTCTTGAATTTCATAAAGATGGTTTGCCCCCATTTCTATTATTGTAAACTCAGAATCTAGTGGGGTGTTTAAGATTGTCAAGGGAACACCTATATGATTATTTAAGTTGCCAATAGTAGCATGGGTATCAAAGAATTCTTCAAATACTTTTTTAATAAGTTCTTTAGTGGTTGTTTTCCCATTACTTCCAGTTATCGCAAATACTGGACATTTCAATTTTTTTCTATGATATTTTGCTAAACTCTTCAAGGTAGAGTAGGTGTTTAAAACATATATAAGTTTTTCATTTTTCAATGATAGCTCATAATCATCCACAATAGCTGCAATAGCTCCTTCTTGTAATGCTTTTAAAGCATATTTATTACCATTGAATAAAGGTCCCTTAAGAGCTATATAAAAACCATTAACTAAAGGTTTTCTTGTATCCGTGAATACACCTGAAGATTCACTGAATATTTTATATATTTCTTTCGTTTCAATCATAAAAAAAAGGCATCCGTTAGGATGCCTTATAAGGATTTAGCGTCCACGTCTATGACGTGCTGATTTCTTCTTTTTACTTTTAGATCCAACTCTAGACATAGCACATCTGAAACCAATATACTCGGTAGCAATGTATTGTGGGAGGAATCTTCTTTGAGATGGGTCAAGCCAGTAAGCTCTATCTTTCCAGGAACCACCTTTATAAACTCTAGTCGCATCGGTTATTAAAGATGTTTTTTTGATAGATTTGTCAATCTCTCTAACTATGTTCCCATTTTCATCCTTAGTAACTCTTGGGTGATTAGGAGCATTGTACATATCAGTGGATTCGGGACGATCATCATATTCACCTTCTTCAGGTGTACCTTTAATAAATTCCCTTGACGATTCTCTATCACCGTCACGAAAATTACGATTATCACTTTCGTAAAAATTTTGTCTTAAAAATGTTTCTTCTTCATCTATTGCTACTTGATCGAGTTGTCCAGGTAATTTTTTTAGTATTACTCTTCCATTAGGAAGTGTGTCGTAAACTAATTCGTCAGCTTCAATAATACTTGCTTTTCCATCTTCTCCAATTCTTTTCTTGAAATAAACATTACCTCTGTAGTAGTTAAAATCATTATACTCATCGTCAATTATTGGCCTGTAAACATCTGCCACCCATTCAGCAACATTACCTGCCATGTCGTATATTCCAAAATCATTTGGAGGATAGGATTTTACTTGTATTGTTATATCAGCACCATCATCGGACCATCCAGCTATTCCACCATAATCACCTTTACCAAATTTAAAATTAGCTAACTGGTCACCTTCCATTTTTTTATCTTGAGATCTAGTATATTCCCCTTGCCATGGATATTTTTTCTTACCTCGGTAGTTATTATATTCTCTATCGCCCACAAGAGCAAGTGCTGCATATTCCCATTCAGTTTCTGTTGGTAATCTGTAAGATGGAAGTAAAAGTCCTTTACCTATGTCAGCGTAAATTGGCTTTGAAACGTCTTCACCTTCATCATTTGTTTCTTGTTTCATTCCTTTTTTTCCGGAATTTATGAGAGGCATTGGGGTTTCTCCTGCATCTTCTCCATCGTCAACTTTTCCTCCGTAAGAGGTTTCTGGTCTAGATAAGTAGGCCTGGGTATTAAAAGTGCTATTAGGATCTATACTTTCGTAGCGAACATCTTTTTTCACATATGATTCCCGTTCCAGTAAAAACTCGTTAACTCTATCTGTTCTCCATTCGGCGTATTGGACCGCTTGAACCCAACTTACTCCCACAACTGGGTATTCAGCATAGGCCGGATGACGTAGATAATTTGTGGTTAACTCTTCAACATATCCAAGTGCATTTCTCCAAACTAAAGTGTCAGGTAGAGCTGATTTGTATACTTGCCTGTATCTTGGCTCAGATTGGGGAAAAACTGCTTGTAACCAATCCAAATATTCCATATACATAATATTGGTGACCTCAGTTTCATCAATATAAAAGGACATTACATGTTGTTTTGAAGGACTGTTATTCCAGTCGTGGAGGACATCATCTTGGACTTGGCCTTTTGTAAATGTACCTCCTTCAATAAAGACTAGACCAGGACCAGTTTCTTGTTCTTCAAAGTCAGTGTTGTATTGAAAACCCTTATTTTTTGCGTTGATACCCCAGCCAGTTCCTCTTGAAGAATTATTTTTAGCACAACCAGTAACTAATAGAATAATTAGAATTAAAAGTGTGGAGCGATATTTGTTGTTTGAGCCCATGTAGATACTTTAATGTTTGTAAAACTTACACAAATATAATAATTTTAGTACTATCAAACCATTTTTAATATATTCACCAAGAAATAACTTACTATTTTAACGTATAAATTAAAATTTTAGTATAATTTTTTAGAAAAAATACCAAAAATGATATTTTAACGTTTTGATGAATAAGTCTCGATGAAAAAGATTAAACTACTGTTTTTTTTTATTATTTTGATTGCATCTGCTTTCAAGATTTCAGCTCAGGAACGAGTTATAACTACAGGTGTTCCTTTTTTGTTAATAACTTCAGATGCAAGAGCAGCGGGAATGGGAGACATTGGGGTTGCCACAAGTCCAGATGCTTTTTCTCAGCAATGGAACCCTGCTAAATATTCCTTTGCTAATAACTCTTCTGGTTTCGGTGTTAGTTATACACCCTATTTAAGTAAACTCGTCAATGATATTTTCCTAGGAAACGTAACGTATTACCAAAAAATTAGCGAGAGAAGCTCTTGGGCTACTAGTTTTAAATATTTTAGTTTGGGCGAAGTACAATTTAATCAAGTAATTTCTGGATCTATTGTTGATCAGGGTGTGGAGCGTCCAAACGAATTAACTCTTGATTTATCTTATTCTCTAAAGCTGAGTGAGTCTTTTTCAACTGCTGTTGCAATACGATATATAAGATCGGATTTGAAACTTTCTAACGATTCAGATAATAATTCAGCAAATTCAATAGGCATAGATATTGCTGGTTTTTATCAAGGTAAATCGTTTGACATAAGCGGAATGAAGTCAACTATTAGATCAGGTTTTAATATTTCTAACATAGGTCCAAGATTAAAATACGATGAAGGCGGTAAAAAAAATTTCATACCAACAAATTTAAAAATAGGTACTGGACTTGAAATGTCAATTGATGATGATAATAGTATAAATTTCAACTTAGAATTAAACAAATTATTAGTTCCTACACCCATAGCTTTTTTTGATGATTCGAATACTTTTCAGGGGTATAGACAACCAGATGTTGATTTTTTAAAGGGTATGATTGAATCATTTAGTGATGCACCGGATGGATTTAAAGAAGAGTTAAAGGAAGTTACATGGGCATTAGGTTTTGAATATGTTTTTCAAGATACTTTTTCTCTTAGGACCGGATATTTCAATGAAAGTATTGATAAAGGAGCTAGACGTTATGTAACACTAGGAACTGGATTTTTAATTAATCAAATGAACTTAAATATCTCTTATTTGTTTTCAACTTCTAAAGTCAGAAGTCCATTAGAAAACACATTAAGATTTTCTTTAGCTTTTAATATTCCATAAAGCATTTAGTAATTCGCAAGAATTCAGTATTTTTGTTAACGATATTAAAACATTTATCACATTTAGTTTTATGAAAAAAATTACCAAGGAAACATATCTAAATTGGTATGAAAACATGTTTTTCTGGAGAAAGTTTGAAGATAAATTAGCTTCAGTTTACATTCAGCAGAAGGTCAGAGGCTTTTTACACCTATATAATGGACAAGAAGCTATTTTAGCAGGGGCATTGCATGTAATGGAGTTAGGAAAAGACAGGATGATAACCGCCTACAGGAATCATGTTCAGCCTATTGGTATGGGTGAAGATCCAAAGAAAGTTATGGCTGAATTATTTGGTAAAGCAACAGGAACATCTTCTGGTTTGGGGGGGTCAATGCATATTTTTTCAAAGCAATATAAATTTCATGGCGGTCATGGGATTGTTGGCGGTCAAATACCTTTAGGAGCTGGTATGGCATTTGGTGATAAATATTTCAATAGAGACAATGTTACTTTGTGTTTTTTAGGAGACGGAGCTGTAAGACAAGGAACATTACATGAGACATTAAATCTAGCTACTTTATGGAGCCTTCCAGTTGTTTTTATTGTCGAAAATAATGGTTACGCCATGGGTACTTCAGTTGAAAGAACAGCAAGCCATCAAGATATATGGAAGCTTGGGTTAGGCTATGAAATGCCATGTGAACCTGTTGACGGAATGAATCCAGTTGAGGTAGCTAAATCATTAGATAAGGCTATTAAACACGCGCGATCTGGTAAAGGTCCTTCTTTTTTAGAAATGAAAACTTACAGATATAGAGGACATTCTATGTCTGATGCACAGCATTACAGAACAAAAGAAGAGGTGGGTGAGTATAGAAAGATAGACCCAATCATCCAGGTTAAAGACATTATTTTAAAGAAGAAATATGCCTTACAGTCTCAGTTAGATAAAATAGATTTATCTGTCAAAGAACGAGTTCTCGAGTGTGAAAAATTTGCTAATGAATCCCCGTATCCTGATAAAAGTTTGATGTATGATGCGGTTTACGAACAAAAAGACTACCCTTTTTTGAAACATAAATTAGATTAATATGCCTGAAATTATAAACATGCCTCGCCTAAGTGATACCATGGAAGAGGGCACTGTAGCAAAATGGTTTAAAAAAGTTGGAGACATTGTAAAAGAGGGAGATATTTTAGCTGAAATTGAGACAGATAAGGCAACAATGGAATTTGAAGCTTTTTATGAAGGTCAACTCCTCCATATTGGAATTAATGAAGGAGAAACAGCACCTGTAGATAGTTTACTTGCTATTATAGGTAATAAAGATGAAGATATATCTGGTTACCTTATTGAATCTAACGAACAAACTTCACCTAAGGATGACAACATTAAATCAGAAGAAATAATTGATACAGATACAAATTCAATTACAAAACCCAATCAAAACATAGAGATTATTAATATGCCAAGATTAAGTGATACTATGGAAGAAGGTGTTGTGGCTTCTTGGAATAAAAAAGTAGGTGATGTTGTTGTTGAAGGAGATATTTTAGCTGAAATTGAGACAGATAAGGCAACTATGGAGTTTGAATCTTTTTATTCTGGACATTTACTCCATATTGGTGTTCAAGAAGGGGAGTCTGCTCTTGTTGACTCAATTCTTGCCATTATTGGAGATAAAGATGTGGATGTAGATAAAGTATTATTATCATTAAACTCAAGGAAAGAATCAAATATTCAAAATGATTTGGTAAAAACAATTAAGGAAGAAAAACCCATAAATGAGACTATTTCCAATAATGAACAACAAATCAAAGGTGCAAACTCAATAAATCCTAATAATGGAAGAATTATTGCTTCTCCTTTAGCTAAAAAAATGGCTATTGAAAAAGGAGTTCAAATTTCTCATATAACTGGAACCGGTGATAACGGAAGAATTATTAAAAGAGATATTGAAAATTTCAAAAAAGACAATATTACTGAATACCAAAATTTAAAGTCGTTTGAAGAAGAGTCATTAGTTGAATTTGCTAATAGTCAAATGCGTAAAACAATTGCTAAAAGACTTTCTCAGTCAAAATTTTCTGCGCCTCACTATTATTTAGGAGTTGAATTTGATATGGAAAATATGATATCATTTAGAATCCAGCATAACAATTCAACAGGTTCAAAAATCTCATTCAATGATCTAATTATTAAAGCATCTGCAAAAGCACTTAAACTACATCCAGAAGTTAATTCCAGATGGTATGATGAAAAGACTGTTCATTATAATCATGTACATGTTGGGGTTGCTGTAGCTGTTGATGAGGGACTTGTTGTTCCAGTTGTGAAATTTGCAAATGAAAAAAGCTTGGAACAAATACGTGATATTGTTAAAGATATGGCGACTCGAGCAAGATCCAAAAAAATAACACCTACAGAGATGGACGGAAGTACCTTTACAATTTCTAATCTTGGTATGTTTGGTATTTCTGAATTCACCTCCATAATAAATCAGCCTAATTCTGCAATTTTATCTGTTGGAGCTATAATTCAAAAACCAGTTGTTAAGGATGGTGAAATTGTGGTAGGTAATACAATGAAACTTACACTTGCATGTGATCATAGGACAGTTGATGGTGCTACTGGTTCAGCATTTCTTAAAACACTAAGAAACTTTATAGAAAACCCAGTTGGAATTTTATTATAAATGGAAAATAAAAAAACTATTTTAATTACTGGAGCTAATAATGGTATTGGCTTCGAAATTGCAAAAACAGCTTCTTCTCATGGGCATAAAGTTATTGCAGTATCAAGAAATATAAATAAGTTAAAATCAATTACTGCAGTAGACTCTTATTCGGTTGATATAACTAAAGATGATTTAATACAGTCTTTTGTTAATAAACTTATCCAACAAAATATAAAATTAGATATATTGATAAATAATGCTGGTTTACTAGTTAATTCTGCTTTTGAAGAAACTTCTAATGAAACTTTTAAAGATGTATTTAATGTAAATTTTTTTGGGGTTGTATCTATTACTCGTTCGTGTTTACCATTGATGACCAAAAAAAGTCATGTTGTAAATATAAGTAGCATGGGAGGAGTTCAGGGTAGTTCAAAATTTTCAGGACTTTCTGCATACTCTAGCAGTAAAGGAGCTTTAATAACATTAACAGAATTATTAGCCGAGGAGTATAGTGAATCTGGTCCATCGTTTAATGTTTTAGCTTTAGGAGCAGTTCAAACTGAAATGCTAGAAAAAGCTTTTCCTGGTTATCAATCAAATATTTCAGCAAAAAAAATGGCATCCTATATATTAGACTTTTCAATTTCAGGACATGAACTTTATAATGGAAAAATAATTCCAATTTCTTTATCAACTCCTTGATGGATAAACAGTCTAAAACTATATTTGATTTTATTCCTACACAAGCACATTCAATAGTAGCCAAATACATTAAGAAATACCCGGCAAGATTCATAATTTCCAAGAAAAGATTTTCTAAACATGGAGACTATAGATTTTATTTTAATGGTTTTGAACAAATTTCAATTAATTCTAACCTTAGTCCTCATCGATTTTTAATAACCTTAATTCATGAAGTTTCACACTTAGTTGCATTTAAGGTTTACGGTAAGAATATAAGGCCACATGGAGTTGAATGGAAAAAAATATATCGAGACTTAATGACTCCACTCATCAATTCATATGTTTTTCCAGAAATAATTATACCCGTCTTAAAAAAACATTTTATTAATCCTAAAGCCTCATCTGATTCAGATACTAAATTAGTAATAGCTTTAGATTCTCTTGAAAATAATGATAAAATTTATGTCTTTAATATTCCCGAAGGCAAATATTTTCAAATATACAATGGTCGAATTTTTAAAAAAGGGCGAAGACTTAGAAAGCGTTTTGAATGTCAAGAAAAGTCTTCTAATAGAAAATATCTCTTCAGTCCAATAGCTGAGGTAGAATGCGTCTTAAATTAATTATTTTTCAGAGCTTTTCTAGCTTTTTTTAATATTTCTGATGAATAAACAAAATCAATAAATTGTTTGTTTTCAGTTTTGAAAATTTCTTGATTAGATCCTTCCCATTGTTTTTCTCCATCTTTAAGGAAAATAATATTTTCTCCAATCTCCATAACAGAGTTCATATCGTGAGTATTGATTACTGTGGTAATATTATACTCTTTGGTGATTTCTTGAATTAAGTTGTCAATTATAATTGAAGTCTTTGGGTCCAACCCTGAATTAGGTTCATCACAAAATAAAAACTTTGGATTCATAACAATTGCTCTAGCTATTGCAACTCTTTTTTGCATACCTCCTGATAGTTCTGAAGGCATTTTATAATTAGAATTTGTTAAATCAACTCTCTTAATAACTTCATTTGCTCGGTATAATAATTCATCCTCGTTTTTATCAGCAAACATTTTCATAGGAAACATTATGTTTTCCTCTACATTCATAGAATCAAAAAGAGCACTTCCTTGAAATACAGTACCCATTTCTTGTCTAAGAATTCTTCTTTGTTTGATTTTCATATCTGTGAGCGAATTATTATCAAAAAATATTTTTCCTTTCTCAGGCTTATGAAGCCCTAATAAACATTTTAATAATACTGTTTTTCCAGATCCACTTTGTCCAATGATTAGATTTGTTTTTCCTTTTTCAAATGAAGTGCTTATATTTTTTAATATAGTTGTTTTTTCAAATGCCTTAAATATGTTTTTTACAATTATCATTAAGCAAGTACTAGTTGAGTTATTATGAAATTAGCTAAAATTATAACTATGGATGTCCATACAAATGATGTAGTACTAGCTTTCCCGACTTGTAAAGCCCCGCCTTTTAAATAATAACCGTGATATGCAGGTATTGTTGCTAAAAAAAAAGAAAATAGAACTGTTTTAATAAAAGCATATTGAATATGAAAGGGAATAAAATCCATTTGAACACCCTCGAGAAAAACTGCACTAGAACTAAGCCCTCCAAATACAATTGCAGTATAGCCTCCAAAAATTCCTAAAAACATTGATATTGTAATAACAAAAGGGTAGAGTAATAAAGCAATTATTTTAGGGAATATAAGGTAGTTATAAGTGTTGACTCCCATGACTTCAAGAGCATCTATTTGTTCAGTAACTCTCATTGATCCAATACTTGAGGTTATGTATGATCCTGCTTTTCCTGCCATAATTATAGAAATAAAAGTAGGTGCAAATTCTAAAATCACGGACTGTCTTGTTGCATAACCTATAAGGTTTCTTGGAATCAATGGATTGTCAAGGTTTAGAGCTGTTTGAATAGCGACAACACCACCAACAAAAAATGATATAACACTAACAATCCCTAGTGAACCAATAATTAAGACATCTATATCTTTAAAAATTAATGGCTTTAGAACAGACCACTTAGTGAATTTCCCAAAAACCTTTTGAAGCATTAAAAAGTAGCTTCCAATTTTTATTATAATTTTCATAAGTTGAGTAAAATTACAAAAAGGAAAAACTAAATGTGATAAAAAAACCTAATATTGGTAAGTAACCGCATTTATATTCATTCCCGCACCAACACTAGCAAAAAGTATAATATCTCCTTTTTTTAATTCATGATCATTATATTTTTCTTTTATAACTAGATCCAGAAGAGTTGGAATCGTGGCGGTAGAACTATTACCGAATAACTCTATATTCATAGGTAAAATATTTTCAGGAACTTTACTATTATACAGCTTAAAAAAACGTTTTATAATTGCCTCATCCATTTTTTTGTTAGCTTGATGTATAAATATTTTTTTTAAACTTTTTATGTTATATCCAGAATCATCATAGCATTTTTTCATTGCATCTGGCACTTTACTAAGAGCAAACTCATACACTTTTCTTCCTTGCATTTTAATGTACTTCGTATTATCAGAATTTAAGCTATTTGATTTTCCAAAATATATGTAGTTTACTTCATTATTGTTTGTATATGTGACTGTTTTATGACTCAGAACTCCATCTTTTTGGTTCGAAAGTTCAAGAATTACAGCCCCAGCTCCATCGGCAAAAATCATTCCATCTCGATCATTTGAATCAATAACTCGAGATAAAGTTTCTGAACCGACAACCAAACATCGTTTTGCAATCCCCGACCTTATGAAGGCATTCGCTTGAATAACACCTTCTAACCATCCAGGACAACCAAATAATATGTCGTAAGCAACACAATTAGGATTTTGTATTTTAAGTTTTGACTTAACTCTTGAAGCAAGGGAAGGCATAGCATCAACTTGATTTGAATCATGACTAACATCACCAATATTATGAGCTAAAATTATATAATCTATAGTTTCTGGATCAATTGAGGAAGATTTTATAGCATTTGAAGAAGCTTTTGCTGCGATGTCAGAAGAATTCAGATCTTGAGTAATATATTTTCTTTCTTTTATACCCGTAATTGATTGAAACTTTTGGATAATTTCTTCATTTTTGGACTGAATTTCTTTTCCTTCAGTATCTAAAAATGAATTTCCTGAAAAATCATTATTAAGCTTTATTTTTGATGGAATATAACTTCCAGTTCCGATTATTTTTGAATTCATAATATAAAAACAATACTATTATAATTTGTATTTACTAACTCAATTAAAAATACATTAAATGTAATATTCATTTTTTTTTATAGTTAGTTATTAGCAGATTATTATTATTTATTCTATTGATTTTCAATGTCTTCATATTCATTTAAAGGAATACAGCTACAAATTAAATTACGATCCCCAAAGGCTTCATCAACTCTCCTGACTCTGGGCCAAAACTTGTTTTCCTCAACAAAATCTAGAGGAAAAGCAGCCTTCTTTCTTGAATATTTGAATGGCCAATCATCACTAGTAATCATTGATAGGGTATGAGGAGCGTTTTTAAGGATATCTATACCATAAGAATTATCACTTTCAATTTCTAATCTAATGGAAATCATTGCTTTACAAAACCGATCAATTTCGTCTAAATTTTCACTTTCTGTTGGCTCAATCATCATTGTTCCAGCTACTGGAAAAGAGACTGTAGGAGCATGAAAACCGTAATCCATTAATCTCTTAGCTATATCAACTACTTCAACCCCTTTCTTTTTAAACTCTCTGCAGTCAATTATTAGTTCATGAGCCGCTCTTCCATTTTCTCCCGAATACAAAACTTCATATGCACCTTCAAGAGATTTTTTTATATAATTTGCATTTAGAATAGCAATTTCTGTTGATCTTTTTAATCCATTTTTTCCAAGCATTTTTATATAACCATAAGAGATTATACAGGCTAAAGCAGATCCCCATGGAGCACCAGCTATAGCGTTTATGGCTTTATCACCTCCTGTTTTTATTATAGGATTTGAAGGTAAGAATTCACAAAGGTGCTCAGCTACGCATATAGGACCTACTCCAGGACCTCCCCCACCGTGAGGAATTGCAAAAGTTTTATGTAAGTTTAAGTGACAAACGTCAGCTCCAATTATACCTGGACTTGTTAAGCCCACTTGAGCATTCATGTTTGCACCATCCATGTAAACTTGTCCGCCACAATCATGAATGAGTTTTGTTATTTTTTTTATATGTCCCTCAAAGACACCGTGAGTAGAGGGGTATGTAATCATTAAAGCAGCTAAATTATCTTTATGATATTCAGCTTTTTCTTTGATATCATTCCAATCAATATTTCCATTTTCATCTGTATTTACAACCACAACTTTCATTCCTGCCATTACTGCTGATGCAGGATTAGTTCCATGTGCTGAAGCAGGAATTAGGCAAATATTTCGATGGTCATCATTTCTTGAAAGATGATAGGCCCTAATAACCATTAAACCTGCATACTCTCCTTGAGCTCCAGAATTTGGCTGAATAGATGTTGCATGAAAGCCAGTGATTTCGTTTAATTGGTGTATTAAAGCTTCTAAAACCTCATGATACCCTCTAGCTTGATTATTTGGTGCAAATGGATGAATATTATTCCAATTAGGCGAACTCAAAGGCAGCATTTCAGCTGCAGCATTTAGTTTCATTGTACAGGATCCAAGTGAAATCATGGAATGATTTAGAGCCAAATCTTTTAGTTCTAGTTTTTTAATATACCTCATCAATGCTGTCTCAGAGTGATATGAATTAAAAACCGAATGAACCATAAACTTTTTTGTTCTACTCATTATTGCAGGAATTCTAATTTGCACATTATTACTTCCCTTTTCTTTAATATTTTTATATTTACTAAATATTTTGAATAAATCTACTAATTCATTTTCACCAGTTTCTTCATTTATTGAAACTGAAACAGTTTCATCATCAATATAATTTAAGTTGATTTTATGTTCTTCGGCAATGATTTTAATTTTTTTGGATTTGACATTAAGTTTAAGAGTATCGAAATAAAATTTATTTAATTGACTAATTCCAATACTTTTTAATTTTCCTTCGAGTTTTTTTGTGTTTGCATGTATTTTATTTGCAATAAACTTTAATCCATCAGGCCCATGATAAACCGCATACATCCCAGCCATTACCGCTAATAAAACTTGCGCTGTACATATATTAGAAGTAGCTCGATCTCTTTTGATGTGTTGTTCTCTTGTTTGTAGTGCCATCCTTAGGGCTGGATTACCGTCAGTATCTTTTGTTTGACCAATAATTCTTCCAGGAATACTCCTTTTGTAAATACTTTTAGTAGCAAAAAAAGCTGCATGTGGACCCCCGTAACCAAGTGGAATACCAAAACGTTGAGTTGTACCTACAACTACATCAACATCGTAAGAACCAGGTCCTTCCAATAAAATAAGACTGAATATATCAGCTGCAACAATACATTTAATGTCTTTTGCTTTTAGTTTTTTTGTTATTTCAGGAAGGTTAACTATTTCACCATGCTTTCCTGGACACTGAATTAAAGCACCATAAAATTCGTCTGTAAACTCAAATGTTTCTGGATTGCCAATAACAATTTCTATTTTAAGAGGAGTAGCTCTTGTATTTAATACAGATAACGTTTGTGGGAGAACTTGGTCATGAACAAAAAATTTATTTGCACCGGTTTTTTTAATTTTTGAGTTAAAAAAACTGAACAACATTGTCATTGCTTCTGCTGCAGATGTGCTTTCATCTAGTAAAGATGCATTGGCCAACTCCATTCCTGTAAGTTCACATATTACAGTTTGAAAATTAAATAATGCTTCCAGTCTTCCTTGAGCAATTTCTGCCTGATAAGGAGTATATGCAGTATACCATCCTGGATTTTCTAATATGTTTCGTTGAATAACAGCGGGAGTTATGGCTGGATTATAACCCAGACCTATATATGTTTGAAATATTTTATTTTTATCACCAACCTCTCTTATATGCTTTAAAAAAGAACTTTCACTTATTCCATCTGGAAGATTTAGTGGCTTTTTTAATTGAATACTTTTTGGAATAGTTTCATTAATTAATTCTCCTATACTTTGAACGCCTAAAGATTTTAACATCCTATCTGTTTCATTAGAATTTGGTCCAATATGTCTTGATTCAAAAAGATCTGTATTCATTGTTTATTTTTTTCAAAAATAGTTCAAAATTTGAATTATTTATTTAGATATCAATAACAATTTTAATTTTTTTTCAACTAAAAAATAAATTAAAATAACTCTTTGATTAGATTTACTAAATGAAAATTTTAAAAACGTTTTTTGAGTTTTATCTTCGTAGTAGTTTACATGTCTCAATTGCAGTTTGGACTTTATATAAAATATCTTGTATTTACACTAAAACTGATGAAACTCCATATTTAGGGGGTCTGGTATTCACCTCTACATTAGTTGGATACAATATAATTAAGTACGGATATGTTTTTATTAATAACAGAAAACTGATTTCAAAAAAAAACTTTAGTATTACTTTTATTTGTTTGATATTAGGTATGTGGTGTTTTTTAAATATTGATTTATTTACACAATTTATTTTTATTATAAGTTTAAGTTTAGTCATTCTTTATTTATTACCAATTGTGCCCTTTAAAACAAATTTGAGAAACTATAGTGGTCTAAAGATATTTTTAGTTGCTATTACATGGACCTTGGTTAGTTATTTTTCTTTGATAAGTGAAATCAAAAATATTGAACCTTTTCAAATTATTATTATGGGGTTTCAGCGTTTTATTTTTGTTTTAGTTGCGACAATTCCATTTGAAATTAGAGATATCAAATTTGATCAACACCTAATTGGAACTTTACCTCAAAGGTTTGGTGTTTTTAAAACAAAACTTTTGGGTCTTATACTATTGTGTTTAAATACTTGTTTACTTTATTTTTTTATTGAAATTGATTTGATTTATAAACTTGTTGAATCTTTCATTTATTTTATATTGTCGTATGCTCTGATTATTTCGTCGGTAAACAATGGTTTAAACTTTGCAAGATTTTGGGTTGAAGGAATCCCTATAATTTGGTATTTTATTTTGTTATTTCTAATCCAGATCTTCTAATTATTGCCTCGGGATCAGGTTCTTTTCCTCTAAAACTTTTATATAGTTTCATTGGATGTTTTGTTCCTCCTTTTGATAAAATATGATTTTCAAATTTTTTTGCAACTTTAGCATTAAAAATCCCTTTTTCTTTAAATAATTCAAATGCATCAGCATCTAGAACCTCCGACCACTTATAGCTGTAATAGCCTGCGGAATAACCTCCTTGAAAAATATGACTAAATGAAGTACTAAAACATTGATTTTTGTAGGGTTTTATAAAATGAAATTTATCTAAAATGAAATCTTCATGTTTTTTTATATTTTTAATTTTATTACTGAGCATTGAGTGCAAGCTCATGTCGAGTGATGCAAATCCTAATTGTCTTAAAGTTTGAAGTCCTTGTTGAAATTGTCTTATAGCCTTTATTTTTTTCACTAACGATTTAGGAATTAGTTTATTAGTTTTAAAATGTTTACCAAAAAGATTTAACGCCTCTTCCTCGTAGCACCAGTTTTCCATTATCTGACTTGGGAGTTCTACAAAATCCCATAAAACATTTGTTCCACTTAGACTTTCATAAACAGTATTAGCTAAAATACCGTGAAGTGCATGTCCAAATTCATGAAAAAGGGTGGTCACATCTTGAAAACTAATTAAATTAGGTATTCCTATACTGGAATTTGGAAAATTACAAACTACTGAAACATGAGGTCTTTGGTTTGTTTTTTGACCAACATAACTTGTCATCCATGCTCCGCCTCTTTTTGCTTCTCTTGAGTGTAAATCCAAATAAAGTAATGATTTAAATTTTTTATTTCTATCATATATTTCATAGACTTTTACCTCATTGGAGTAAACATCTATTTCATTATTAACTTTGAATTCTAAACCGTAAAGTTTATTTATGATTTCGAATAAACCTTCAATAACATTATTTAGAGAAAAATATTTTTTTATTTCAAGTTCATCGATTTTTAAATATGTTTTTTTTAATTTTTCAGTTGCAAAGGCAACGTCCCACTTTTCTATAACATCAATACCTAAGTTTTGCTTGGAAAATAGCTCTAACTCTTTCCATTCATTTTCAGCAAAAGGAAGAGATTTTTTATATAATTCATTAATAAAATTATTAGTGTTTTCTACGGTCAGTGACATTCTGTCTTTAATAACAAAATCAGCATGAGACCTGTAACCAAGTATCTTTGACCTTTGATGTCTTAGTTTTATCATATCTTGGATTAATAAAACTGTATTATTGTCGTTTTCGTTAAAACCTCTACTTCCATAAGCCATAGAAATTTTTTTTCGTAAACTCCTAACCTCTGAAAATGTAATAAAAGGGATATAGCTTGGTGCATCTAAAGTGAAAACCCATCCTTTTAAGTTTTTGTTTTCTGCAACTAATTTAGCATGAATTATAGACGAATCTGGAAGTCCCTTTAGTTCTTTCTCTTCTTTTATGTGAAGTAAATAATTATTAGTCTCTGCTAATATTTTTTCACCAAAAGAAAGTGACTTTAAAGATAATTTTTCATCAATATTCCTTAATTCTTTTTTTTCTTTTTTTGACAGTAACGCACCATTTCTAACAAAACTATCATATTCTTTTTTCAATAATACTAATTGTTCTGAAGTTAATTTTGACTTGTCACGATTTATATAAACATACTTAATTCTTTCAAAAAGCTTTTTATTTAGTAAAATATCATTTTTGTACTTACTTAATATAGGAGAAATTTTTTGAGTGACTTTTTGTAATTCAAAAGAAGTATTAGCGGCATTTAAATTATATAATAAACTTGTATTTCTTCCTAAAAGTGAAGTGGATTCTTGTAAACTATTTAATGTATTGTCAAAAGTTGGGGTACCTTCATGATCCACTAACGACTTAATTAATGAAATCGAGTCACTAATGTTTTTTTTTATAGCTTCAAAAAAATTTTTTGAAGATATTTTTGAAAAAGGAGTTGACTTAAAAGGAGTCTTAAATTCTTCTAAAAGAGGATTTCGCAATTTATATTTTTATATTTTTGGAACTATCAATTATCTTTTGAGATAATTCTTTTTTGTAATTAATTATTTTTTCTTGAATTTCTTTTGAGTCGACACCAATAATTTGAGCAGCCAAGATTCCTGCATTTTTCGAACCATCTAAAGCAACTGTAGCTACGGGAACTCCCCCGGGCATTTGAAGAATAGATAAAACTGAATCCCATCCGTCAATTGAGTTGCGGGATTTTATTGGAACTCCAATCACAGGCAAAGGGCTTAATGAAGCTATCATTCCAGGAAGATGAGCTGCGCCCCCAGCCCCTGCAATAATAACCTTTAACCCTCTTTTGTGAGCATTAGTTCCATATTCCATTAGTTTTAATGGGGTTCTATGTGCTGATACTATATCTACCTCAGTACTTATTTTAAATATCTTTAAAATTTCAATTGCTTCTTTCATTACCGGAAGGTCAGACTTGCTACCCATTATAATTCCTACTTTTTCCATTTTATTTAGAGATTACTTTAATTATTGATTTTACTTGTTCTGCAATTTGCCTTGCCTTATTTAAATTTTCATTAACTATGGATACATGTCCCATTTTTCTGTGTGGCCGAGTTTCTTTTTTCCCATAAATATGAGGTGTTACTCCCTTTATTGCAAGAATTTTATCAATATTTTTATAAATAACAGGCCCAGTGTGATCTTCCATACCAACAAGATTTACCATAACACCTGAAACTTTATTATCACTATTACCTAAAGGTAGATTTAAAATTGATCTAATATGTTGTTCAAACTGGCTTGTGTATGATGATTCAATTGTTAAGTGACCTGAATTATGGGGTCTTGGGGCAACTTCGTTGACTAAAATATCTCCTGTTTCGGTTAAAAACATTTCAACAGCCAGTAGACCAATATGATTATATTTTTCAGAAACATCTAAAGCAACTTTTTTTGCCTTTTCCTCTATCTCTTTTGAAATTCGAGCTGGACAAATTACGTATTCTACTTGATTAGTCGTTGGGTGAAATTCCATTTCTACGACAGGATATTCTTTAGCTTCTCCTCGTTCATTTCTCGCCACAATTACTGATAATTCATTTTTGAAATGAATTAACTCCTCCACAATACAATCACAATTTTTAATACTTTCCAAATCTTTAATGCTTTTCATTATGGAAACCCCATATCCATCGTAGCCCATTTTTGATGCTTTCCAAACAAATGGAAAAGAAATATCTCCTTTAGAAATAGCATTTTTTAAATCTTCTAAATCTGAGAAATTATCAAACTTTGAAGTTGGAATATCATTTTTTAAATAGAATTCCTTTTGTAAAGATTTGTTTTGTATTATTTCAATTATTTCAGGTTGAGGATATACTTTAACCCCTTTTTTCTTCAAATAGTAAAGTGCTTTTACATTAATGTTTTCAATTTCAATGGTTAGTATATCAACTTTTTCTCCAAAATCAACTACATCTTGATAATTCATTAAATCTCCTTTTACAAACTCATCACATGCTAGTCTTGCTGGAGCATAATCACTAGAGTCAAGTACATATGTTTTTATATCCCATTTCCTAGTATTATAAAGTAACATTTTTCCAAGTTGCCCCCCACCTAAAATTCCAAGCCTTTTATTTGTTGAAAAAAAATCCATTCTATCATTTTTAACAAAAATACGTATATCTTTTGGTGAATTGAAAATTGCCAAACAAATTGGGTATATTTGACATTAATATTATGTTATATGATTAATCTTATATTATTCGGTAAGCCCGGTTCTGGAAAAGGAACACAAGCAGAATTTTTAAAAAAAAACTATAATTTAATCCATATTTCTACCGGTGACTTATTTCGTAATAATATTAAAAATAAAACTAAATTAGGTTTACTAGCTCAAACATATATTGACAGAGGAGATTTAGTTCCTGATAATATTACAATTGAAATGCTTAAAAATCAGGTTAATGTAAACCATAACATTAATGGTTTTATTTTTGACGGTTTTCCAAGAACAATATCCCAAGCTAAGGAATTAGACTCTTTTCTCGAATCAATTAAAATGAATATAAGAGCCACTATTTCTTTGGAAGTTGAGGATTCTGTTTTAGTAGATAGATTAATTAAAAGAGGGCATTTAAGTGGAAGATCTGATGATCAAGATGTTGATAAAATTCGTAATCGTTTCAATGAGTACAATACTAAGACATTGCCTTTAAAAAAATATTATAAGTCCGCTGATAAATTATATACAATTAACGGTTTAGGAACCATTACTGAAATAAAGTATCGATTGGCTAGTTTGATGAAAAAAATCAAATAAATGACAGAAGGTAATTTTGTTGACTATGTAAAGTTAAATGTAGATTCTGGAAATGGTGGAAAGGGATCTATTCATCTTCATAGAGAGAAATTCATAACTAAAGGTGGACCAGATGGAGGAGATGGAGGTAGAGGGGGACATGTTATAGTTAAAGCTAACTCTAATTTATGGACATTATATAATTTTAAATTTAAACGTCATTTTTCAGCAGGACACGGAGCCCATGGAAGTAAGAATAGGAGTTCTGGAGCTCAAGGAGTGGATATTTATATTGAGGTTCCTTTTGGTACAGTTTTTAAAAATTCAATAACAAACGAAATACTTTTTGAGATAACAAAAAATAAACAGGAAGTTATTCTCCTAGAAGGAGGTCTGGGTGGTCTTGGTAATTGGCATTTCAAATCTTCAACAAGGCAAACGCCAAGATACGCACAACCAGGTCAAAAAGGAAAGGAGCTTGCTGTAACTCTTGAGCTTAAAGTTTTGGCAGATGTTGGTTTAGTTGGTTTCCCTAATGCAGGAAAATCAACACTATTAGCTTCTGTTACAGGTGCAAAGCCAAAAATTGCTGATTATGAATTTACAACATTAAAGCCAAATTTAGGGATTGTTCCATATCGAGATTTTAGATCTTTTGTAATGGCTGATATTCCAGGAATAATTGAAGGTGCTGGGAAAGGAAAGGGTTTAGGACACTATTTCTTAAGACATATTGAAAGAAATTCTATTTTATTATTTATGATTCCATGTGATTCAAAAGATGTTAAAAAAGATTTTGAAATTCTTACTGCGGAGTTAAATGAATATAATCCAGAGTTGTTGGATAAAGATTTTGCAATTGCATTAACTAAATGTGATTTATTAGACGACGAATTAAGGGAGGAGTTCACACTTGAGATGAAGAACTGTTTTAAAAACACTCCATACTTTCTAATTTCATCCATTTCAAATAAAGGTTTAGATAGCCTCAAGGATGGCCTTTGGAAACTTTTAAATGGGATAAATTAATTTTTAATTGAAAAAAATTCACTTTATTTCGATTCAAGACACCATCACAGTTAGTCTTTTAATTGCCTCTAAAAAAATCGATTACCATTTATCAATTAGTGACAAAAAAATTTCACATGATTTTAAAGAAGACTTAATTAAAAATGATATAAGTTTTAATGAGGAGTGGCATCCAGAACAAATAACTAAAAATATTGATTGTGTTGTTTTGGGGACAAAAGTTGAGAATAATAATCCTGAGCTTTTAAGAGCTAAACTTTTAAATATTAAAATATTTTCTCTCCAACAATTTATAAATTATTTATGTACCGAGAAGACAAGGGTTCTAGTTGCAGGAACATATGGGAAAACATCAGTAATATCAATTGTTATGCATGTTTTAAAATTTCATAATTTTTCTGTAGATCATATTATTAATAAGAAAATTTCAGGCATAGAATCCCTAATTAGCTTATCAAAAGAGAATGATTTTATAATTATTGAAGGAAATGAAAATATTTTACCAGAAATAAATGAATTTTCAAAAGACCAATTTTTCAATCCTCATGTAGTCTTAATAACCTGTGTGTTTTGGAAGTATATTAAAACATATCCTTCTTTTGAGAGTTATAAAAAGTATTTTAACGCATTAATAGATAATATTATTCCCGGTGGCACCCTAATTCATAATATAAATGATCAAGAAATAAATACTTTGGTAAATGAATCAATTCACACAATTAGAAAAGAAAGTTATTCCAATATTAAAAGTGAAATTATAAATGGGATTGTTACTCTTGAGACAGAAGAAGGGAACTATCCAATAAAAAACCATAATGATTATAGTTTAATTAATCTTGGAGGAGCAATATGGTTGTGTCAACTTATTGGTATCGATCATTCAGATTTTTATGAGGCTATAATTAGCTATCGTGGGTGATAATTAATGTGAGTAAATGTTTATTTTAGTGCTAATTAAAGAGATGTTTTATGCTTTTAGTTTATACTCCTAAAATAACTTCAAGAATAAGTTACGTTTTTAAGCATATTTTTATAAGAATGCTTAAATTAGAAGTAGAATTAACAATGTCTGTAGCAGATTTTGTTTCTCATAATGGACCCAAGCTATCATACTCCAACAAACCTTTAGGAAATGAATTATTTTTTTATTCAACCAAACTTTTAATTGATCAAGGAATTCAAGATCACACAATTAACATCTCACATACAAGTAAGTACCCTGTTTTTTTTCAAGTAAATGATAATTCAGCAATGTCATTTGATGTTTTTGCCGCAACTTTTTATTTGATAAGTCGCTACGAAGAATATTTACCTCATTTGAAAGATTTTAAAGGAAGATACAAATTTAAAGAAAGTGTAGCTTTTAAAAACAACTTTTTAGATAAGCCTCTCATTGATATTTGGGTTGTTGAGTTAAAAAAAATATTAATTAAGAATTTTCAAATTACAATTAATGACCCAATAAAAAATAAAAAAATATTTCCTATTCTTGAAGTTTCAGAGCCATATATGTTTAAGCATAAATCAGTAATATCGTCATTTAATCAAGCATTAAATTCAATATGGAATTTAAATTTCAAAATGTTAATTAACCAATTTTACGTAATATTTCGAATTAGGACAGACCCTCTTTTGGAGTATGATTTTATAATTAATCAGTTTAAAAATATTAAAATTGACATTACAAGCTTTTTTAGATTTACTCAGCACAGTTATGATATTGGAGCAATTTCAATTTACAGTTTACCTCATAAACTTTTGATTAAAAATATATCTGACAAAATTTCTCTTAATTTGCTAGTCTCATTTTTCGCTCAAAAAAAAATAAAAGTTTTAAAAAGTGAAATGTTTAATTTAACAAAACTAATTCACAGGACTACTCAAAAAGTAAGACTTAATTATGGAATTTTATCAATCTCAGAAATTTATCCAATGCTAGTTTTAAATGAGGTTTCAGATGATTTTAGTATGGGTTATGATGACCAACTTGGATATAGAGCAAGTACTTCAATCCCATTTTATTATTATGATCTAATTAATGAAGTTCAAAGCCCACTAAAGATTCATCCTATAGCGGTTACTGAGAAAGCTCTGAGAAAACTACCCATAAAGCATGCTTTTGAAAAGCTAAGACGTATTCATTCAGAACTTCCCCTCAATAATTCAATATTTTATTTTGTTTTCACCCCCTATTTTTTTTCAAAATCAAAAGAAAATTTATTGTGGCGTTCATCGTTAATTAAATACATTGATGAATTATGATTTCTCTAAATAAAATAAATACAATTTTTTTCGACTTAGATCATACATTGTGGGATTTTGAGAGAAATTCGTATTTAACGTTTAAAAATATTTTTAGTAAAAGAAATTTTCCATTTTCTCATTTAAAATTTATAAAATTATATGTTCCTATTAATTATAAGTATTGGGATCAATATAGTAATGACATAATAAGTGCTGAAGACCTAAGAACCATTCGTTTGGAAAAAACTTTTCAAGCATTAAAATTTAATTATAATAAAAAAATTATTGATGAAATTTCAGAAGAATATATTAAAACACTTCCAACTCAATCTTTTTTATTTGACGGAGTTATAGATCTATTAATATTTCTAAAAACTAAATATAATTTACATATTATTACAAATGGATTTGAAGAAGTTCAGTATGAAAAATTAAAACATTCAAAACTTCTTCCTTATTTTGATAAAATTATTAATCCAGAAAATGCGCTAGCGAAAAAACCCAGCAGTAAAATTTTTTTTCATGCCCTCAAGGTTGTTAATAAAAATCCTGAAGATTGTGTAATGATTGGTGATAATTTAATTGCTGATATAATGGGAGCTCTTAACGTGGGAATGAATGCAATTCATTTTAATTCAACAAATGAACCTAAACACGAAAAATGTAATATTGTATATTCCATAAAGGAATTATATAATTTATTTAAATAAAAAATGGATATTAAAAACTCTCAAAAAAAAGTTGATGAATGGATTTCTAAATACGGTGTAAGGTATTTCGATGTTTTAACAAATATGGCTCAATTAACGGAGGAGGTCGGTGAGGTTGCTAGAATAATTTCAAGAAGATATGGTGAGCAAAGTGAAAAAGAAGAAGATAAAACTAAAGATTTGGGAGAGGAATTAGCCGATGTTATTTTTGTAATTATGTGTCTTGCCAACCAGACAGAGATTGATTTGCAGAAATCATTTGATGATAAACTCAAATTAAAATCAAAAAGGGATAATAAACGACACTTCAGCAATAAAAAATTGAATCAATAAATGAATCTCCAGTTATTTTATAAACCTAATAATTTTTCAGGAAAAATTTCTATTACTGGTTCTAAAAGTGAATCGAATAGAATGCTTTTACTTCAGGCAATTTATCCAAATATAAAACTAAAAAATATATCTAATTCTGATGATACAAACGCAATTATTAGTGCGTTAGAGTCTAAGGATGAGGTGATTGATATTCATCATGCTGGAACTGCAATGAGATTTTTGAGTGCTTACTTTGCATTTAAACCAAAAAGTAAAATTATTTTGACTGGATCTAATCGAATGCAGAATCGACCAATTAAAATTTTAATTGACGCCCTGAGAGATTTAGGAGCAATAATAAACTACATAAAATTAGAGGGTTTTCCTCCAATACAGATTAAAGGATTAATTCCTAAAAATAATCTTGTTAAATTATCAGCAACCACAAGTAGTCAGTATATTTCCGCTTTGATGTTAGTAGCCCCAAAATTGTCAGAAGGTCTCACTATTGAGTTGTCAGGTAAAATCTCATCATTGCCATATATTAAAATGACCGAGTCTCTTCTGAAGAATATTGGTGTAAAAGTTGAATTTCAAAATAGAAAAATAATAATTAGTAACAAGAAATTTGTAATTGATCAAACATTAACGATTGAATCTGATTGGAGTTCTGCTTCTTACTTTTATAGTATAGCTGCGTTATCAAAAAAATCTATAATCACGTTAAATAGTTACAATAAAAATTCTTTACAAGGGGATTCCTGTTTATTAGATATTTTTTTAAAACTCGGAGTTAGCTCTGAGTTTAAAAAAAATTCTTTAATTATTAAAAAAATATCTAATTTTAAATATCCAAAGCTAATTTCTTTAGATTTAATAAACTCACCTGATCTCGCACAAACTATCGCAGTAACTTGTTTTGGACTAGGTATTGATTGTGAGTTATTTGGATTACATACACTTAAAATAAAAGAGACTGATCGTTTGAATGCCATAAAAAATGAGCTCACAAAGCTTGGGGCTGACGTCAATGTAACAAATGAAAGCATTCATATTAAATCATCAAAAATGGTAAATGCAAACATTAAAATATCTACATATGAGGATCACCGAATGGCAATGGCGTTTGCTCCTTTAGCCATTAAAACTCCTTTATTGATTGAAGACGCTTCGGTCGTGAATAAATCATATCCTAGTTTTTGGAATGATATAGAGAAAATTGGATTTCAAAATTTTCAAATATAATTTGAATTTTACTTGACTTTGCCTCCCGCTGCATAGTATATTTGCATTTAAAATTATAAAATAATGAAATTATCTAGTTTTGATTTTGAACTCCCTGACTCTTTTATTGCTCAGCATCCAACTAAAAATCGAGACGAGTCTCGGTTAATGGTTTTGAATAGAAGTGATGGAAGTATTGAACATAATACGTTTAAAGATGTAATTAACTATTTCGATGAGGATGACGTTTTTGTTTTTAACAACACAAAAGTTTTTCCGGCTAGATTGTTCGGTAATAAAGAAAAGACAGGGGCTAGGATTGAAGTTTTTTTACTAAGAGAACTTAATACAGATCAACGTTTGTGGGATGTTTTGGTAGATCCAGCTAGAAAAATAAGAATTGGAAATAAGTTATATTTTGGTGAAGATGAATCACTTGTTGCTGAGGTTATTGATAATACTACCTCAAGAGGCAGGACCTTACGTTTTTTATTCGATGGGACTTATTCTGAATTTAGATCAAAACTAAGTGATTTAGGTCAAACTCCACTTCCAAAATATATAAACCGACCTGTTGAAAAAGAAGATAAAGAAAGATATCAAACTATTTATGCAAAACATGAAGGGGCGGTAGCGGCACCAACTGCAGGACTTCATTTTTCGAAGCATCTTTTAAAAAGATTAGAAATAAAAGGTATTAATTTTGCAGAATTAACACTTCATGTTGGATTAGGTACATTTAATCCGGTTGAAGTTGAAGATCTCTCCAAGCACAAGATGGATTCTGAAGAGTTGATTATAAAAGGTGAAGCCGTTAATCTTGTTAATGATGCTTTGAAAAGAAAGAAACGTATCTGTGCAGTTGGAACTACATCAATGAGAGGTCTTGAAAGCTCAGTTTCATCTATTCAGACTCTAAAACCTCACGATGGTTGGACTCATAAATTCCTTTTTCCTCCGCACAAGTTTTCAATTGCAAATTCTATGATAACAAACTTTCATACATCAAAATCTACTCTTCTCATGATGGTTTCAGCATTTGCAGATCATGATATGGTGATGAATGCGTATAATGTTGCAAAGAAAGAAAAATACAGATTTTCATCTTATGGGGATGCTATGCTTATAATTTAAGATAAATGAAAAGTCGATTTAAACAAGATATTAGAGCTCTTTCATTAGACGAGTTAATACTTTTTTTCGAAAGTATTGGAGAAAAAGTTTTTCGTGCAAAACAAGTATACAATTGGCTCTGGAAAATTAGTGCTACTTCTTTTGGAGAAATGACTAATTTATCTAAATCTATTCGATCAATTTTAGAAGAAAAATTTGTCATTAATAATATTTCAATTGACCTTCAGCAAAAAAGTAAAGATGGAACAATAAAAAACTCTATCAGACTCCATGATGGGCTATCTGTAGAATCAGTTTTAATTCCAACTAAAAAAAGAATTACTGCTTGTGTTTCCTCTCAAGTCGGATGTAGTTTAGATTGTTTGTTTTGCGCCACATCTCTTCTTAAACGAATGAGAAACCTTAATCCAGATGAAATATATGATCAAGTTGTTGCAATAGAAAAACAAAGCATGCTTTATTACAAAAGAACTTTAACAAATATTGTTTTCATGGGTATGGGTGAACCATTAATGAATTACAAAAATGTTTTATTAGCAATAAAAAAAATCACCAACCCAGATAGTTTAGCGATGTCCCCTCGTAGAATTATTTTATCAACATCAGGAATTCCTAAAATGATAAAAAAATTAGCTGATGATCAAGTTAAATTTGGCCTAGCTATATCTTTACATAGCGCTAGACAGTCAATAAGAGAAGAAATAATGCCATTTACAAAAAAATTTCCTCTTCATGACTTAATGGATTCATTACTATATTGGTTTAAAAAGACCAAAAAGCCTATTACTTTTGAGTATGTTATTTGGAAAGGAATCAACGACCAATATGAAGATATTGTTGCTTTAATTAGTTTCTGCAAACGAGTTCCTTCAAAAGTAAACTTAATTCAATATAATTCCATTGGAGATTCAAAATTTATTCAAGCCTCTGATGAAAAAATAAACGAATACAAATACTCCCTAGAAAAAGCAAATATCACCGCCACTATAAGACGTTCAAGGGGTCAAGATATTGATGCTGCTTGTGGTCAGCTTTCAAATAAAACCAATGAACTTTCGATAGTTTGATTTAAGTTTATTTTATGGTTTATATTTGAAAAATGAAAGTATCAGAGCAAATTAAGTTACCAATTTACAAGGAGATGGAACTATTTGAAAAAAAATTTTCAGAATCCATGTTGTCTAAAGTTGCACTCCTAAACCGCATAACGCATTTTATTGTGAAGAGAAAGGGGAAACAAATGCGCCCTATGTTTGTTTTTCTTTGTGCAAAACTAGTTTCTAAGGAAAATAGAGTAGATGAACGAACATACAGAGGAGCTTCTGTGATCGAATTAATTCATACGGCAACACTGGTCCATGACGACATAGTCGATGATAGTAATTTGCGAAGAGGCTTTTTTTCTATAAACGCTCTTTGGAAAAATAAAATAGCTGTTTTAGTTGGAGATTATCTCTTATCTAAAGGATTACTTCTTTCTATTGAAAATGAAGATTTTGATTTATTAAAAATAATCTCTGTAGCTGTAAAAGAAATAAGTCAAGGCGAATTATTGCAACTTGAGAAATCAAGAAAACTAAACATAACTGAAGAGGTCTACTTCAAGATAATTAAACAAAAAACAGCATCTTTGTTAGCAGCATGTTGCGCAATAGGAGCAAAGTCTGTTACGAGTTCTAAAAAACAGGTTGATGATTTATATCAGTTTGGAGAGTTTATAGGTATTGCTTTTCAGATCAAGGATGATCTTTTTGATTATGGAGAATCAAAAATAGGGAAGCCAACAGGTATCGATATTAAAGAAAAAAAATTAACATTGCCACTTATTTACTCGATAAACATTGCAGATAAAAAAGATAAAAAGTGGATTATTAATGTTGTTAAAAATAAAAATAACGATAAAAAAAGCGTAAAAAATCTTATTGATAAAGTTGTTGAACTAGGAGGAGTTAAGTATGCTTCTGAAACCATGTATTCCTATAAAAACAAAGCTCTTAAAGTTTTAAATAATTTTCCAAAAAGCATGTATCGCGATTCTTTAGAATTGATGGTTAATTATGTTGTTGAGAGAAAATTATAAATAATATTCTTTTTATACATTTATAAAAAATAGTTAAGTGATTAACAAAAGTACGATTGATCAAATTTACGAAACTTCACGCGTTGAGGAAGTTATTGTTGATTTTGTAAGTTTAAAAAAATCAGGAGCAAACTTTAAAGGTTTAAGTCCTTTCACAAAAGAGAACACACCAAGCTTTATGGTGTCGCCTGCTAAGCAAATTTGGAAAGATTTTAGTAGTGGAAAGGGCGGGAATGTTGTTGCATTTTTGATGGAACATGAACATTTTACATATCCAGAGGCACTTCGATATTTAGCAAAAAAATACTCTATAGAAATCGAAGAAACTCAACAATCTGAGGAGGAAAAGATTTTAAACAATGATAGAGAAAGTATGTACCTGCTTTCTGGATATGCATCCAGCTTTTTTGAAAAATCACTATGGGATACTGAGGAAGGAAAATCTATTGGTGTTACCTATTTTAAAGAAAGAGGATTTACTGATGAAACAATAAAATTTTTTAATCTTGGTTATTCTTCAGATAAATCAGATTCCTTCTATAGTAACGCTAAAAAGGATGGATACAAAAATGAATTCATGACCAAAACAGGTTTGGTTATTTCTAATGATTCAAATAAAAATAAAATAGATCGTTTTCGAGGAAGAATAATGTTTCCTATAAAAAGTATGTCAGGGAGGGTTCAAGGATTTGGTGGACGAACTTTATCAAGTTATAAAAAAACAGCAAAATATATTAATTCACCTGAGAGTGAAATTTACTTTAAGAGCAAGGTTTTATATGGTCTGTATGAAGCTAAACAGTCGATAGCAAAAGACGATTGTTGTTATATAGTCGAAGGATACACAGATGTAATACAAATGCATCAGTCTGGAATTAAAAATATTGTTTCATCTTCTGGAACTGCTCTTAGTTCTGACCAGATTAGGTTGATTAAAAGATTGACTTCTAACATAGTAGTTTTATTTGATTCAGATCCAGCCGGAATAAGAGCAGCTTTAAGAGGTGTAGACTTAATTTTAGAACAAGGTATTAATGTTAGAGTATGTACTTTTCCAGATGGAGAGGATCCTGATAGTTTTGCTAAGAAAAATTCGTCCATAGATTTAAAGGACTTTTTAACTGATAATTCCAAAGATTTTATTCAATTTAAAGCAAAACTTTTACTTAAAGATTCAGAAAATGATCCTGTAAAAAAAGCGACGACTGTAAGGGACATAATTGAAAGTATTGCTAAAATACCAGATATAATCCAGCAGGAGTTGTATTTAAAAAAGTGTTCAGAGATTATGGGTGTAAGTGAAGAAGTTTTATTTAACACATTTGCTCAAATTAATAATAAAAAACTAAGAGATAATAAAAAATACAAACTTCCCAAAAAAGCAATAAACAAGACTATTGCACCAAAAAAAATCAGTGATCTATATAGTTTAGAGAAACAGATTATTTCTATTTTATTACACTACGGGCATTTGGAGGCTGAATTTGATAATTTTGTAATAAGAGTAAATAAAGAAGGAGTAATAGAGGAGAGTTTTGATAAAATTAAATCTAAGGTTTTTGAAAAAATTTTTCTTGATCTCCAAGAAGATGAAATTGAATTAGCAGACCCTGTTTTTAAAAAATTATTTTCTCAGTTAATTTCTACCTACCAAAGTAAATCTGATACGATTGTAAATAAAATTATTTTTTCTGAAAACAACGAATTAAATATAGTAATTACTGACATATTAATGGAAAATGAAAAATATTATTTACATTCATGGGAGACAAAAAATATTTTTGTTAAGAGTAAAACCAAGGACCTTGGACAGTTGGTTAGTGAAACAATTTTATCTCTAAGAAAAAATTTAATTGATCAAAAAATAAATACTTTGAAAAGTGAACTTTTAAAAGATAGTTTATCTGAAAATAAGGATTTGTTAGAGGATATAATAAACTACAATTCATTAAAAAAAATTGTATCTAACAAGCTTAATAGAGTGTTATAGATTTTTTGGTATCAAACATACAGGAATTGGAATCATTTTGTGCTGATTTTGAGTATTTAATCTTTCATAAATCTTTCTTGTTTTAAGTTGTTTAGTTGTTAAATTATTATTTGTTATTTTTTTTTCAATTAATTCTATAGCTTCTTCCAGGTCTTCATATTTAGCACCCATTTGATCTTCATCTGTTCTTCCATCATCCCAAAGTCCATCTGTAGGTTCTGCTTTCAAAACACTTTGAATTATTTTTAAATGATATGCTAATTGAAAAACTTCTGTTTTTTTTAGATCTGCGATAGGGCTTATGTCGACTCCACCGTCTCCATACTTAGTATAAAAACCCACTCCAAAATCCTCAATTTTATTCCCGGTGCCTGCAACTAAATATTTATACGAACCAGCAAAATAATATAAAGTAGTCATTCTTAATCGGGCTCGTGTGTTTGCTAAGCTAAGTAAGGTAGATTTTTTATTTTTATGGATATTAATTTCATTTTTGAATGTGTTAAATACATTTGTTAAAGAATGAGTTAACGATTTAACATTTTCATAATTTGACGTAAGCCATTCCATGTGCTCTTTCGATCGAGAAATTTCATTTTCACTTTGATTGATAGGCATATTAATAACATATACTGGTGAGTTTGTTAATGCACACAAAGTTGATGTAACTGCAGAATCAATTCCACCCGACACCCCAATAACAAATCCTTTTTGTTTGGATTTAAGTAGGTAATCTTTAAGCCAGTCGACTATATATTTTTTTACTTTTTCAGGAGATTTCATATAATAATCCTATTAAGGATGTAAATTTGCGTAAAGATAAAATTTTTGAAAACTAAATTCAATTTCTTGAGGTATCGATTTGTTTTTTTTCTTCTTTTAAATTTGTTAATCATTACAAATATAAGTTGTGACATTAATAATAAGGAATCAAAGGTTAACTCTATTGGGATTAAAAAAGTAAAATTTGACAGATTTGATCAAATATTTTATTCGTTATCTAAATCAAATATTTTTGATATTAAAAAAAGATATTCTTTTTTATTTCCAGCTAACTATTCAAATACTTTTTGGATTAATAAGTCCAAAGACACTTTATATAATTTATTAAATAATGCGGTAAAAAATAAATTCAAAAACATAAATGAAGTTGAGAAAGATTTGACACATTTTTATAAACATTTAAAATATGAATTTCCCGTAATTAAATTACCAAGAGTTATTTCTGTAATTAATAATGTTGATTATGAAAATAAGATAATTTTAAAAGACACTTTACTGCTAGTATCTATTGACTCTTATCTTGGTTCGGATCATGAGTTATATGATGGAATCCCAATGTTTGTAAAAAAAAATATGGATATTAATTATTTAGAATCTCATATTGCAGAAAAATATGCTGAAAAATTAATTAAAAAAGATACTGATAGGACCTTTCTGTCAAAAATGATATTTTATGGAAAAAAATTGTTTTTCAAAGATATAATTATGATACATACTGACGATAATATTAAAATTGGTTATTCAAATGATGAATTCACTTGGGCTAAAGAAAATGAGCTATTCATTTGGCAATATATTATTGAAAAGCAATTATTGTATGATACAGATGATAAGCTAAATAATAGATTTCTTCTATCAGCCCCTTTCTCAAAATTTTATCTAGAAATAGATAATGAATCTCCGGGAAGAATTGGACAATGGATTGGTTGGCAAATAGTTAAATCGTATTCAGATGAGTATCCAAATGCAAATTTAAAAGAGATATTAAGTCTTCCGGGAGAAGAACTATTTAAAAAGTCAAAGTACAAACCAAAAAGAATATGGCAATAAAAAAACAAGCACCAATAACTATAAATGTTAGTTTAGACGAGAATAAAATTCCAGAAAGTATTAGATGGTCTGCTCCAGATGGTGGGGTTGAAAATCAAGACGCAATGGCTATGCTTCTAACTTTTTGGGATGGAAAAAACAAAGAATCTTTAAGAATGGATCTTTGGGTAAAAGAAATGCCTTTAGATGAGATGAAACAATTCTTCCATCAAAGTTTGGTTAGTATGACTCATACTTTTCAAAAAGCAACTCAGGATGAAAAAATGACTTTAACAATGAATGACTTTTGTGATTATTTTGCTGAAAAAATGGAGTTAAAATAAGCCTATTCCATAGAGTTAAGCTTTTCAATGTGAAATAAAACATCTTCTATACCATTCTGATTTCTGGCAGAAGTTATGAAGTGATCTGGAAAAAAAACCCATTGATCACTCATTTTACTAAAATATTCATCAATTTTTATTTTTATTACTTTTGGTTTTATTTTGTCTGATTTAGTGAAAATTATTGAAAACGGAATTTTTTTATTACCTAACCAGTACATGAATTCTAAATCAATTACCTGAGGTTCGTGCCTAATGTCAATTAAAACAAATGCGGAGACTAGTTGTATTCTTTTGTTGAAATATTCAGTTATGAATTTTTGAAATATTTTTTTTTTGGTTTTTGATATTTTCGCATATCCATATCCAGGAAGATCCACTAAATGCCAGTTATTGTTTATTAAAAAATGATTAATAAGCTGAGTTTTGCCTGGTTTTGAAGAGGTTTTTGCTAAATTTTTCTTATTACACAAGGCATTAATCAGTGAAGATTTGCCAACATTTGATCTACCAATAAAAGCATATTCAGGTAGTTCGTTTTCTGGACATTTTTTGACATTAGAGTTGCTAATTAAAAACTCAGAACTTATAATTCGCATGACTCAAAATTTCAATTTTTGAAACCATTTAAATACAGAGATGTTGAATTCACTTGGATGTTCCATCATTGGAGCATGACCACACTTATCTATCCAAACTAACTCTGAATTTGGAAGAAGATCATTGAATTCTTTTGCAACATTTGGAGGTGTCACACTATCTTGTTTCCCCCAGAGTATTAATGTTGGATTCTTAATTGAAGGAAGGTCGTTAGACATGTTGTGTCTTATTGCACTTTTTGCTATTGTTAGTGTTTTGATAAGTTTATTTCTATCATTCACAGTTTCAAAAACTTCATCAACCAATGTTTTTGTTGCAATTTTTGAATCAAAAAATACTTCTTCGGTTTTTGTTTTGATATAATCATAGTTTCCTCTTTTTGGATATCCATCGCCCATTGAGTTTTCATACAATCCCGAACTTCCAGTAATAACTATGCCTAGTACTTTTGAGTTGTATAATTTAGCAAATAATAGTGCAATATGACCTCCTAATGAATTTCCCAAAAGAATAACATTATCTAAATTTTTATATAATAAAAATTCATTGAGATATTCAGCAAAAGCTTTAACTGTTGTTTTAAGTAATGGTTTTTCGTAAAGAGGAAGTATCGGCATTATAACTTTGTACCCTTTATTAGGAAAAAATGACAGTACTTCACTAAAATTACTTAATCCCCCCATGAGACCGTGAAGAATTACAATTGGTTGTCCTTCTCCCTTTTCAACATACTTGTATGAGTTTTCATCGACAACGTTCACATCATCCATTTTTTAGAGTATCAATTCACAAATATATTCATTTACTTTTCAATATAGTACTTAAACTTAACTCGAATCTTTAGTTCTTGTTAAAAAATAAATGTAAAAAAGTGGTTTTTTGTGGTAAAATGTGGTAGTATATTAATTATATTTGGTTATAGAGTATAAAAATATTTATTAATGAGTCATTTTACAGGAACGTTTGAATGCAAAGCCGATATTAAGTCAAGAATAATGATACCTGTTTCTTTAAAAAAACAACTATCCAGAAGTATTTCAGAAGAATTTGTAATTAAAAGATCTGTTTTTAATAATTGTTTGGAGCTGTATCCCATGTCAGAATGGATTTTATTGATGGAAAAAGTCAACACCTTAAATCGATTCAATAAAAAAAATAATAATTTTATTAGAAGATTTACAGCGGGAGTTAAAATCGTAAATATAGATTCGTCAGGAAGACTCCTTATCCCAAAGGATTTGATTTTACATGCTAAGATTAAAAAGGATGTCGTTGTTTCATCTGCCGTTAACATACTTGAGTTTTGGGATAAGACTCTCTATGAAGAGTCAATTGATGCCGCAACAATTGACTTTGGGTCACTAGCGGAAGAGGTAATGGGTGATAATTATAAAGATGTATCATAACCCAGTTCTTCTTAATGATTCGATAAATGGTTTAGCTATTAAGTCAGATGGAATATATGTTGACGTCACATATGGAGGAGGAGGTCATAGTAAGGTTATCTTAGAAAAATTATCTAACAAAGGAAGACTCATTGTATTTGATCACGATGATGAAGCAATTATTAATAAATTAGATGACATTAGACTAATTTTTGTTTCGTCAAACTTTAAGTATCTAAATAGATTTTTAAGATTAAATAATATAGATAAGGTTGATGGAATTTTAGCTGATTTTGGAGTTTCTTCTCATCAATTTGATTCTAGAAAAAGGGGTTTTTCTACAAGATTTAACGGCCCGTTGGATATGAGGATGGATAAAAATCAAAATGTTTCAGCTTTCAATATTATTAACGAATACTCTATTGAACAGTTAATAATGTTGTTCCAAAATTATGGGGAATTAAGAAATTCAAAGCAATTGGCTTCGGTTATTGGTGTCCAAAGGTCAATTGCACCCATAATAACAACTACAGATTTAAAAAAAGTTGTTGAATCGATTCTTCCAAGTCAATATTTAAATAAAATGTTAGCTCAGATTTTTCAAGCTTTAAGAATAGAGGTAAATAATGAACTTGATTCAATTAAAGATTTTTTAACTCAAACACCTAAATGTATATCTCAAGGTGGGAGGCTGGTCTGTATTTCATATCACTCTCTTGAGGATAGATTAGTAAAAAGATTTATAAGAGAAGGTAAATTTCAGGGGGAAGCGGAAAAAGATTTTTTTGGAAATACAAATCTGGCTTTTAAAAAAATAGGTAGTGTTCAGACTCCATCATTTGATGAGATAAAAAATAATAATAGGTCAAGAAGTGCTAAACTAAGAGTTGCGGAAAGAGTTTAAACAATTATATGAAAAATAAAATCATTTCATTTTTAAAAATGGAATTTTTAATAAAAGAGGATTCTTTAAAAAACTGGAGAATGATTTTATTTTTCTCAACCCTTGCTATGGTTATGATTTCTAGTGGTCATTATGCAGATAATAAGATTTTTAAAATAGCTAGTTTAAGTGAGAAAATCAAATCGTTAAAAAGTGAGTTTATTGAGCAAAGGACATATTTAATGAAATTAAAAATGGAAACTAACGTAGTAAAACTACTCTCAAAAAAAGGAATAGTTTCCTCTAATAAACCACCAATAAAAATCGTCATTAAAAAATGAACTCTAAGTATTTTAATTTTCGTTTTTATTTTATTGTAACAGCTCTTGTTTTGTTATCAGTAATACTTCTCTCTAAGCTTATTTATATACAATTAGTCGAAGGCGATGAGTATAAAAGGGTTGCAAATGAAAGAACTCTTAAAAATATAGTCGTTAAACCTATTCCTGGAAACATATATTCAGATGATCAAAGTTTATTAGCAACTTCAGTATCTAAATACGAGCTTAGGTGGGATTCGAAGGTAGTTTCGGATAAAAATTTTAAAAAGTTCAAAGAAAAACTAGCTAAAGGTATTTCTGAGATTACACAAAAAGATTTTTTAACTACAAAAAAAAATTTAGAAGACACAAGAAAGAAGGGGAAGCGTTATTGGTTGGTTGGTAAAAACTTGACTTATTCTCAACAAAAAGCATTAAAAGATCTACCTCTATTTAATCTACCTTCATATAAAGGGGGTTTGATTATTGAACAGAAAGTAATGAGAGAGAGGCCTTTAGGTAAAATTGCTGAAAGAACAATTGGTTATAATCGTCCAGATTCTGATGGCACATTTATCAGGGTTGGTCTTGAAGGCGCATATGCAAATGTGATACAGGGTAAAGAAGGTTATAGGTTAAAAAGAAAAATAGCAAATGGTAGTTGGAAATCAATCAACAACACAAATGAGAAAGAGCCGAAAGAAGGCTATGATATACATACAACTATCAACATAAACTTTCAAGATATAGTTCATAATTCACTTTTAGAACAATTGGAAAAATATGAGGCTGAGAGTGGAACAGCGGTCCTAATGGAAGTTGAAACTGGAGGGATTAAAGCTATTTCTAATCTAGGGGTAACTTCAGGAAAAAAATATTTTGAAAAATTAAATTACGCTGTTGGCTTTGCGCAGGAGCCAGGATCAACTTTTAAATTAATGAGTATTATTGCTGCACTTGAAGATGGTGTAGTCAAGCCTACAGATATAATTAAAACAGGAAACGGAGAAAGAGTTATTTACGGAAAAAAGGTGAAAGATTCAAAAGTAGGAGGTTATGGATCTATTCCTCTTTCTAAAGTTTTTGAAGTTTCTTCAAATACAGGAATTGTTAAAGTTATTTATGATAATTATAAGGATAATCCTAAAAAATTTGTCGATAGAATATATAATATGGGACTTCATAAGTCTTTAGGTATCCCTATTAAGGGTGAAGCTAAACCTAAAATTCCATATCCAACAGATAAGGAATGGAGTGGTATAAGTTTACCTTGGATGGCTTGGGGATATGGAGTTTCATTGACTCCATTACAAATACTAACTTTTTATAATGCAATTGCAAATAATGGAGTAATGGTTAAGCCAAAATTCCTTGATAAAATAGGACATTTAGGTTTAGAGCCTCATATTAAGTTTTCAAAAGAGATATTGAATCCATCTATTTGTTCGAAGACAACTCTTTCAGCGGTTAAGAAGATGCTTTTTAATGTGGTAGATAAAGATTGGGGAACAGCAAACAATATAAAAGATTTAAGCTTTTCAATTGCTGGAAAAACAGGAACTACACAAACTGCTTACAACACAAGTTCAGTTGAGTATATTTCAAGCTTTGTTGGATATTTTCCAGCGGAAAATCCAAAATATTCTTGCATAATAGTAATAAATAAGCCTAATAAAGATATGGGATATTATGGAGCTCAAGTTGCAGCTCCAGTATTTAAAAAAATTGCTAAAAAAATATATACTGGGATTGCCAAAGAGGCTGAAATTTCAATGTCAAATTTAAAAATTATCGAAAATAAATTGTTTAAATCTGACAAAATACTGCCAAATATGATTGGAGCTGAAACAATGGATGCAATTGCTTTTCTTGAAAAGAGAAAAATAAAAGTTCAAATAAAAGGCAAAAGAGGTAAGATCAAAGAACAATCTGTTGCACCAGGAACTCCATTAAATAATATTAAAAAGATTAGATTAACTTTATGAGTAAATCGTTGAAAGATATTTTATATGGAGTGCCAATAATCGCTATGGTTGGAGCTCCCGACCAAAAAATTGATGAAATTGTAATTAATTCAACGAAAATTAAAAAAAACAACTTATTTGTTGCTTTATCCGGAACAAATTCTGATGGTCACAAATATATTGGTGAAGCAATTAGGAATGGAGCTACAGCTATAATATGTTCAAAATTCCCAGTTGATTTAAAAACATCGAATACCTATATCAGAGTTGAGGACACAAATAAAACTCTTGCTATCATTTCTGGAAACTTTTATAATCATCCTTCAAAAAAGTTAAAATTAATAGGAGTTACTGGAACAAACGGAAAAACCACAATTACAAATTTATTATTTGAACTTTTCAATACTCTTGGAAGAAAATCAGGATTAATTTCAACTATTAATATAAAATATGATAATGATGAATTCCCGTCTATTAATACAACTCCAGATATAGTTACAATTAATTTTTTCTTATCAGAAATGGTAAGGAAAAAAATTAATTATTGTTTTATGGAGGTCTCCTCACATGGAATATCGCAGGGAAGAATCAATGGTCTTGAATTTTCAGGTGCAGTATTCACGAATTTAACTCATGACCATCTTGATTACCATAAAAGTTTTAAAAACTACAGGAATACAAAAAAACTTCTTTTCGATGGACTTCAAAAGTCTTCATTTTCTTTAGTTAATCATGATGATAAAAATGCATCCTTCATGCTTCAAAATACAAACTCCAAGAAGGTTGCCTATGCAATGAATAATTTCGCAGACTATAATGTCAAAGTTTTAGAACGTGAATTTAATGGGACGCTTATTAAAATTAACAATAAAGAAGTTTGGACCAGGTTGCTTGGTGATTTTAATGCTTCAAATTTACTAGCAGTATACAGCGTCTCCATGATACTGGAAATTCCAGAAAATCAGATTTTAAAAAATATAAGTTTATTAAAAAATGTACCAGGACGTTTTCAAACATTCCAATTTGACAAGAATGGACTAGTAATAATTGATTATGCTCATACTCCAGATGCGCTAGAAAATATAATCGATACAATAAATCAAATTAGAACTAATAACGAAAACCTAATTACCATAATAGGTTGTGGAGGAAATAGAGATGTGAAAAAAAGATTTCAAATGGGGAGAATTGCATCTCAAAAAAGCGATAAAGTTATTTTTACATCTGATAACCCAAGAAATGAAATCCCTATGGACATTATAAATCAAATGTTTGAGGGGGTAGAAGCTGAAAATTTTCACAAAGTTTTAAGTATTGAAGATCGAGAAATGGCTATCAAGACCTCTAAACATATTTCAAGTCATTCAGATATAATTTTAATTGCAGGAAAAGGACACGAGTCATATCAAGAAATAAGTAATAAGAGACTTCCTTTTGATGATTTTGTTTTAGCTAAAAAATATTTTAAAAATTAAATTAACCTATGTTATATTATTTTTTCGAATTTCTTGAATATCAATATAAATTTCCAGGATCAGGTTTGTACCAATTTATATCTTTCAGAGCAGCAATAGCAATGATAATTTCTTTGGCATTCTCTTTATTTTTTGGTAAAAATATAATTACATATTTATCTAAACTCCAAGTAGGTGAGTCAATTCGTGATCTTGGGCTTGATGGTCAAAATGAAAAGGCAGGCACTCCAACTATGGGAGGGATCATAATTATTTTTTCTACCATAATCCCTGTTTTGCTTCTAGCGAAATTAGAAAATATATACATAATAATTCTTTTAATAACTTCCTTATGGATGGGACTCATAGGAGGTATAGATGATTATATAAAGGTTTTTAAAAAAAACAAAGCGGGTCTTAAGGGAAGGTTCAAAGTAATTGGACAAATTATTCTTGGAATATTTATTGGCTCTACTTTATATTTCCATTCAGATATTACTGTCCGTCAAAAACATGAAATTTCTGATATTTCAAATATTGAAAATGAAAACCCTTTTTCTGCTGAAGAAAAAGCTTTGGTTACAAATATTCCACTGATAAAAAACAATGCATTCAATTATTCCAGTTTAATTACTTGGATTGATAAATCATTGGTTAGCTATACCTGGATTATTTTTATACTAATTGTAATTTTTATAATAACAGCAGTTTCAAATGGGGCTAATTTGACAGATGGTTTGGATGGTCTTTGTGCAGGAAGTTCAGCTATAATTGTTTTTGTTTTAGGGATATTTTCTTGGATTTCTGGTAATTTCATTTTTGCTGATTATTTAAATATTATGTACATACCTCATGTAGGAGAAATAACAATTTTTATTGCTGCATTTTTAGGAGGCTTAATCGGATTTTTATGGTACAACACCTATCCAGCATCAGTTTTTATGGGAGACACAGGTAGTTTAACTATAGGTGCAATTATAGCTGTAATAGCTTTAATTGTTAGAAAGGAATTACTAATCCCCTTATTATGTGGAATATTTTTTATAGAAACTGTTTCGGTGATTATTCAAGTATCCTACTTTAAATTAACTAAAAGGAAAAACGGAATTGGTCAAAGATTTTTTTTAATGTCACCAATTCATCATCATTTTCAAAAGAAGAATCATCATGAAAGTAAAATTGTTATTCGGTTTTGGATTTTGGGAATCTTATTCGCAATTCTAACAATAGTTACACTAAAAATAAGATAAATGAAAAAGAAATGTCTTGTATTGGGGGGAGGAATAAGTGGGGTAGGAACAGCACAGCTTGCAATTAAAGAGGGGTTTGATGTTTATGTATCTGATAGTGGCCAACTTGAAAAAGTCACAAAAGACAAATTTAAAAAATGGGGAGTTATTTGGGAGGAAAATGTTAATGAAACAGATCTAATTAAAGACTTAGTTTGGGTAATGAAGAGTCCCGGAATACCAAATGACTCGCTCTCAGTCTTAAAAGTTAAGAAATTAGGTATCCCAATTTTATCAGAAATTGAATTTGCTTCAAGATGCACAAATGCTAAAATAATTGGAATAACAGGAAGTAATGGTAAAACTACTACCTCAGAGTTAACATATCATATCTTAAAAAACTCTGGTCTTAATGTCGGTATAGCTGGTAATATAGGCACAAGCTTTGCTCAGCAAGTTGCCGAATACTCCTTCGAAATTTATGTTTTGGAATTAAGTAGTTTTCAGTTAGATGATATTATCGATTTTGCCCCAGATATTGCTGTAATAACTAATATAACTCCAGATCATTTAGAACGATACAATTATAATTTCAATGATTATGTAGCCTCAAAACTTAAAATCACTTTGAATCAATCTAATGATCAATTTTTACTTTTAAACGCCAATGATTCTGTTTTAATGGAGGCAGTTAACAATAAAAAAATTGCAGCAAAAAAACATCTATTTGGATTTGATTTAAATGGAGGCTCATCAACATCAATAAATAATAACAATTTTTTAATTAAACATGAAAACTCAAACACTATGATTTCAGCAAGTATATTTCCACTTAAAGGAAGACATAATTTACTTAACGCAATGGCTGGGTTAACTGTTGCATCAATATTAAAATTATCTAAAAATAATATTCGAGAAAGCCTATTAAAATTTAATGTTCTACCCCACCGACTTGAGTTTGTTTTAAAAATTCAAGATGTTAATTATATAAATGATTCTAAAGCAACTAATGTCAACGCAACTTTTTATGCTCTGGAAACTTTAAACACAAAAGGGGTTTGGATTGTAGGGGGAGTGGATAAAGGTAATAATTATGAGCAATTACTTCCTCTGGTTAGAGAAAAGATAAAAGCCATAATATGTCTTGGAAAAAATAATCAAAAATTAATTGATGTTTTTAGTGAAGTAGCAGATGTTTTAGTTGAAACAGAATCCATGGAAGAGGCGGTCAAAATAGCACATAACATTTCCAGAAAAAAAGAAACAGTTTTATTGTCACCCGCTTGTGCAAGTTTTGATTTATTTAAAAATTTTGAAGATCGCGGAAATCAATTTAAAAATGCAGTAAGAAATCTATGAGTTTAACCAATAAAAATTATTGGATTAAAGGAGACCTAGTCTTGTGGTGTGTTATAACTTTACTAGTTATTTTCTCATTTCTACCAGTTTTTAGTGCAAGTTCAAATCTTGTATATGTAATAGGTAAAGGAACTCCTTTCGGATATTTATTCAAACATTTTATTATAATGTTATTTGGTTTCTTATTATTGTATTTGATTCATAGGATTCCATTCACATACTTTAAAGGTATTTCTGTTTTGATGATGCCTGTTGTTTTTTTGTTACTTGTATACACATCTTTACAAGGAAATGTTATTAGTGGCGCAAATGCAAATAGGTGGATTGAGATTCCCTTATTGGGTTTTGGGTTTCAAACATCCAATATTGCTTCTATTATTTTAATGATTTATGTTGCTAATTATATTTCAAAACCTAATTATAGTTTTTCTAACTTTAAAAATTCGTTTTATTTTTTGTATGTACCTGTTGTTATTGTTACTATGTTGATTTTTCCTTCAAACTTTTCAACTGCAGCTATACTTTTTCTTATGGTGCTGGTTCAGCTTTTCATTGGTGGACTTCCATCAAAATATCTTTTATATCTCTCTGGATTCATTTTTGTTATGATTTTAATATTTTTTCTATCCACAAAAGCCTTTCCTGAACTAATCCCAAATAGAATTGACACATGGGTTAGTAGGATAGAAAATTTTAAATCAGATAAAGGAGATGGGAATTATCAAATCGAAAGGGCCAAAACAGCAATAGCTTCAGGCGGTATATATGGACAAGGTGCAGGCAAAAGTGTTATGAAGAATTTTTTACCACAAAGCTCTTCGGATTTTATTTATGCTATAATTGTTGAAGAATACGGGCTTATTGGAGGAGTGTTTTTAATTTTGTTGTATCTGCTTCTCCTATTTAGGTTAGTCGTTATCATACATAAAACTTCAAGTTTGTTTGGAAGACTTTTAGTTGTTGGTTTAGGAATTTCAATTGTTTTTCAAGCTTTTATTAATATAGGGGTTAATCTTAAAATTTTCCCAGTAACTGGACAAACACTTCCTCTTGTAAGCAGTGGCGGTACCTCTGCTTGGATGACATTTATTGCATTGGGTATGATTTTAAGCGTAAGTGCAACTAATAATAATTCTAAAAACCTTATAAATAAAAATAATCCTTTAGCTATACTAAGTGAAGAAAACTAAATATATTATTTCAGGAGGTGGAACAGGGGGACATATTTTTCCTGCAATATCAATTGCTAATGAAATTAGGAGAATTAATCCAGACTCAAAAATTTTATTTGTTGGATCATATGGCAAGATGGAGATGAAAAAAGTTCCAGATTCTGGTTTTGAAATAATAGGCCTCCCAATAGACGGATTTCACAGATCATTTTTATTAAAAAATATATTATTTCCTTTCAAACTTTTTATTAGTGTTATAAAGTCATTTTTCATAGTTATTAAATTTAAACCCGATTTAGTAATTGGTACAGGGGGTTTTGCAAGTGGTCCTGTTTTATTTGTTTCTCAAGTAATGGGTTACCCTTCTATAATTCAAGAACAAAACTCATACCCTGGAATTACAAATAAGTTATTAGGTAAAAAAGCAAAATTCATATGTGTTGCCTACAATAAAATGGAAAAGTTTTTCCCAAAGCACAAAATTATAATTACAGGAAACCCAGTCCGAAAGGACATAATTGAAAACAATATAAAAAAAACAGAGGCTATACAGTTTTTTGATTTAGACCAAAAAAAGCCTATTGTAGGAATTGTAGGAGGTAGCTTAGGTTCTCAAATGATTAATAAGGTTATAAATGAGAATATCAAAACTTTTAATGATTTAGGAATTCAGCTAATATGGCAATGTGGTAAACTATATTATGACAGATATAAGCATCAACATAACCAAGTAATAAAGGTTTTGCCCTTCATTACTAGAATGAATTTTATGTATAGATCCATTGATGTTTTAATCTCAAGATCAGGAGCTTCAACTATTTCTGAAATTTGTATTACGAATACTCCTTCGATATTAATACCCTCTCCAAACGTTGCGGAAAATCATCAATACAAAAACGCCCTTAAGCTATATGAATTAAACGCAGCTGAAATGATTGAAGAGAAAAACCTTGAAGCAAAATTCAAACCAGTTTTAACTGAATTTTTGCAAAATGATTTATTAAGATCTAAAATGAAAAATAATTTAAAAAATTTATCAAAACCTAATGCAACTAAAAACATTGTTGAAATAATTAAACAAATGATAAATTGAAAAACATTAAAGCGTATTTTTTGATTGGAATTGGTGGTATTGGGATGTCTTCTCTAGCTCAATATTTAATTTTTAAAGGATTCAAAGTTTATGGATATGATAGATCTTCTTCAGAAATAACAAATCTTCTCCAAGTCAAGGGTGTTGAAATTGAATTTTTATTTAATGAATCGATAAAAAGTTTGAATAAAAACTATGTAAAAAGTGAAATTAAAATTATTTATTCTGCAGCTATCAAAATACAAAATCCAATTTTAAAATATTTTATTTCAAATGGACATATGCCCCTTAAAAGGTCGACTTTTTTAGCTTCAATAGTTAACAAAACTGAATCTTATGCTATTGCTGGAACACATGGAAAAACTACAACAAGCGCAATTTTAACTCATATTTTTAAGACTATAAATATTTCTTTCTCTGCTTTTGTAGGTGGAATAATGTTACCAGAGAAAACTAATTTTATCTATAATGGATTTAAAAGAACAGTTGTAGAAGCTGATGAGTTTGATAGGTCATTTTTAAAACTTAAACCATTTACAGCATGCATAACTTCGATAGATGCTGATCATTTAGATATTTATAATGATCATGAATCCTTAAAAGACGCATTTTTCGATTTTTCCAAGAAAGTTGAAAGTAAACTAATTGTTCATCACTCAATTCCATTTGACGGCCTGTCTTATGGACTTAATGTTAAAGCAGATTATGTTTTTGAAAATTATAGTCTATTTAGTGGTGGATATATCGTTGATATTAAAACTCCAGATAAAAATTTCTCAAATATTTTTTGTAAAGTAACGGGTAAGCATAATCTCGAAAATATGTTAGCGGCTCTTGCACTAGCTCATCAATCAGGTCATGATTTAGATGAAATTATTTCAACATTAGGTAGCTTTAAGGGAATTTTACGAAGAATGACAACTCATAAGATTGATGACAAAATTTTAATTGATGATTATGCCCATCATCCAACTGAAATAGCTGCTGTAAATAATACATTAAGAGAGAAATATCCAGATTCTATTATAGAAGTAGTATTTCAACCACATTTATTTTCAAGAACAAGAGACTTTCTTGGTGACTTTGCTTCTGAGTTATCGAAATTTGATAGTGTGAAATTGATGGAAATTTATCCTGCTCGAGAAAAACCAATTATTGGAATAGAAAGCAATAAAATTATTAAAATGATTACATCAAAGGCAGAGATTTTGGAAGTTAAAGATTTTAATAAAAATTTAAACACAAGTAACGCTGATATTATTGCAGTATTAGGTGCGGGAAGTATTGGTGTATTTATGACTGAATATTTAAAAACTAAATCTATATATGTTTAAAGAAAAATTATTTCTTGGACTAACAGCTGTTTTATTAATCTGTTCAATTTTAATTTCTCAGTTGATTTTTATTAATAGGGTTAGTACTTTAGTTAATATTTCATTTTTTGATAATAATCCTTTTTTTCTTAATGATTCTATAGTTAATAAATTGTTGATACAAAAGCGAGATAATAAAGAAAATCATTCAAATCTTAAACTAGATTTGAATGATATAGAAAAATATTTGGATTCATACCCTGGTGTAAGAAAAGCAGAAGTGTTTCTTAGTGTTAGCGGGATTACTAATGTTAAAATACATGAAAGTTCAGCCTTGTTAAGAATCCAAAACGAGAGTTTTTATATAGATACTTTTGGTGACAAAATTCCGTTTTCAAAAATGTATTCTCCAAAAGTACCTGTTTATAGTGGTGTTTTTAAAAATGAAAATTTGAAAAATTTAATTAATATAACTAACTCAATAAATATAGATACTTATTTAAAATCAGAATTTGTTGAAATATGGAATAGTAACCTTGGTTTTTCAATTAGACTTAGAAACTATGATTTCGAAATTTTCTTTGGTGATATAAAAAATATTAATAAAAAAATAATTAAGCTAAAAGCTTTTTGTGCATACAATAACATGAATAATTTTGATAAAAAACCAAAAAAAATTGATCTGACGGTTTTTGATCAAGTTATTTCGATACACTAATTAAAATGAAAAAAAATACTTCAGTTGGATTAGATATAGGTACTACTAAAATTGTAGCTATGGTAGGGACCCGAAATGAATTTAACAAGGTAGAGATTCTTGGAATTGGAAAGTCACAAAGCTTAGGAGTTCATAGGGGAGTTGTAAATAACATTACCCAAACTATTAAATCAATTCAACAGGCTGTTGATGAAGCAAAAACTGTATCTGGAACTGAAATTGAAGAAGTTGTTGTGGGGATTGCTGGTCAGCATATAAGAAGCTTGCAGCACAGTGATTATATCTCAAGAAATAATCCAGAAGAAGTAATTGATGAAAATGATATTGAGAGACTGATTCAACAAGTTTACAAGTTGGTAATGTTACCAGGTGAAGAGATAATACATGTTCTGCCACAAGAGTATAAGGTAGATGGTCAAGCTGATATAAAAGAACCTATTGGGATGTATGGAGGAAGATTAGAGGCGAACTTTCATGTTGTTGTAGGGCAGGTTTCGTCAATAAAAAACATTGGAAGATGCATAAAGAGTTCTGGCTTAAGAGTGGTTGATATTGCTCTTGAGCCCCTTGCTTCTTCTGATGCAGTTTTAAGTAAAGAAGAAAAAGAAGCTGGAGTCGCCTTAATTGATATAGGTGGAGGTACAACCGATTTAGCAATTTTTAAGGATGGTATTATAAGACATACAGCCGTTATACCATTTGGAGGTAACGTTATTACTGATGATATAAAAGAGGGGTGTTCAATAATTGAAAATCAAGCTGAACTTTTAAAAGTTAAATTTGGATCAGCTTGGCCTGGAGAAAACAGAGACACTGAAATTGTTTCTATTCCTGGCTTGAGGGGGCGAGATCCAAAAGAAATTTCATTAAAAACATTATCTAAAATCATCAACGCTAGAGTTGTTGAAATTATTGAGCAAGTTTTTTTAGAAATTAAAAATTATGGTCATAGTCAGCAAAAAAAGAAATTAATTGCAGGTATTGTATTAACTGGGGGTGGAAGCCAACTAAAACACATAAAACAATTAGCTGAATATATTACTGGTATGGATACTCGTATTGGTTATCCAAGTGAACATTTGGCAGGAGATTCAAGTAATAATACCAGTCCAATGTTTTCTACTGCTGTTGGACTTTTGATGAATGCTCTAAATAGTTCAAATTCAGTTAAGGTAAATAACGAGAATAATTCTGAAGATATAAATGATTTAGATATTATAGAAACTGATATTAAAATCAATTTAGATAAAAATAAACCCAAAAAATCAAGTTTTGATAAATGGGTAGATAAGTTCAAAGAGTTTTTAGATAATGCATAAATAAATTTTAGTAAAATGGATTTAGAAAATAGTACAAGCTTTAGTTTTGATTTACCCAAAAATAAAAGTAATGTGATAAAAGTTATTGGTGTTGGGGGAGGAGGAAGTAATGCTATTAATTACATGTTTCAACAAGGGATAAATGGTGTTGATTTCGTTATATGCAATACTGATGCTCAAGCCCTAAATCAAAGCTCAGTACCAATAAAAATTCAATTAGGAGCAGCTCTAACAGAAGGTCTAGGTGCTGGTGCAAATCCAGAAGTAGGGGCTAAAGCTGCACAAGAGAGTTATGATGATTTGAGGAGTCTCTTAAATACGCAAACAAAAATGATCTTCATTACAGCAGGAATGGGAGGAGGAACTGGAACAGGTGCTGCTCCAATAATAGCTAAAATGGCAAAAGAACTTGATATATTAACAGTTGGGATTGTTACAATGCCATTTCAGTTTGAAGGAAAGCTTAGATTAGATCAAGCTCAAAAAGGACTTGAAAATATTAAATCTGAAGTAGATTCTTTAGTTGTAATTAATAATAATAAACTAAGAGAAGTATACGGCAATCTCGGATTTAAGGCTGGTTTTGCAAAGGCAGACGAAGTTTTGTCAAAAGCAGCTAGTGGAATAGCAGAAGTTATAACTCACCACTATACTCAAAATATTGATTTAAAAGACGCTAAAACCGTATTAACTAATAGTGGATCTGCAATTATGGGTTCAGGTGTTTCTAGTGGAACAAATAGAGCTCAAGAGGCAATAGTTAAAGCCTTAGATTCCCCTCTGCTTAATGATAATAAAATCACAGGAAGTAAAAATGTTTTATTATTAATAGTGTCTGGTTCTGAAGAAATTACAATTGATGAAATAGGGGAAATAAATGATTATATTCAATCAGAAGCAGGTAACAATACTAATATTATTATGGGTGTTGGTGAAGATGAGAGCCTTGAAAACGCAATATCAGTTACTATTATTGCAACTGGTTTTGATATTGACCAGCAAAATGAAATTGTAAATACGGAATCAAAAAAAATCATTCACACACTTGAGGAAGATCAGAAAATGGAACATATTCTAGTTACAAGTGATATAGATACTAAAAATAATTACTCAAAAGACTCAAGTTTTAAGGATGAGTTTGAAGAAGCTAACCATTCTGATCAAATCAAGGATATCGATAATAGTGAGGGTAGTTTAGAAATACTTTTGACTGATGAAATAAAAAATATAAATATTGCTTATGAAGAAATCATAGGAAATGAATCTCTGGATTTTGACATAAGTGAGACTAAAGAACATAATGAAATATTAAAAAATACTGAATTAGATTTTAAAGATAATTCGGTATTCTTTGATGAAAATACCAAGTCTCCAAATTCACTAGACACATTAAATTTGCAATTTGAAGGCAATTTTATTATAAATGATATAAGTGAGAATATTAAATCGCTCGAAGTAGTTGATGAAGAACTATTAGATGTTGAAGAAAAAAATCAAACAACTTTTGACTTTGGAATACCTTTAAGTAGAATTAAAGAAAATGATAATACTCTCTTAAATCCAACTGTTAAAGATATGATTACTAGGGAGGAAGAATATTATGATGATACTGTAAAATCAAATTTTAAAGAATTTAAAAATAAAAGTGAGTCTGAAAATTTATTCCATAACGAACTGGATACTCATGAATTTCAAGAAAGAAAAGAAATTAATCACTCTAAATTATTAGATATTAAAGTTAACGATCCAGAATATATTAATAATCATAAAAGTCCATTTGAAAAAACTATTTCAGAATCATCTACTTTTGAAAATAAAAAAAGAATGGTGCATCTTAAGGAATTCAACTATTCATTTAATAATTCAGGCAAGGTTGACGAGATGGAGAAAGAGCCAGCTTATAAAAGATATGGATTGATCTTGGATGAACCAAATCAAATCGAAAATTCTCATAAAATAATCGTTGAAACAGATGAAAATAACGATATCCAATTGAAATCAAATAACTCTTTTCTTCATGATAACGCTGATTAATAATTTAAACAAAATCTTATGTCTTTAGAGGATAATATCACAAATCAAATAAAAACTGCAATGAAAGCTAAAGATGTAATTCGACTTGAGGCACTTAGAGCAATTAAGTCATCTTTAATCCTTTTTAAAACTGAAGACCGAAATCATGATATATCTGAAATCAAAGAAATTGAAATTCTCCATAAATTAGTTAAGCAAAGAAAAGATAGTGCTGAGATATATAGAAATCAAAGAAGACTTGATTTAGCGGAACCTGAAGAAGCACAGGCAATTATTATTTCAGAGTTTCTTCCTAAGCAACTCTCTGATTCAGAAATTGAAGTTGTAGTACTCAGAGTAATAGATGAAATTAGTGCTGATGGAATGAATGATATGGGTAAAGTAATGAAAATTGTTTCTACTAAATTATTAGGTAAAGCAGATGGGAAATCAATTTCAAACATTGTAAAGAAATCATTATAAAAAATATACTTAGACTTCGGTCATCTCGAGTTAAACCTTGATTCGTTTTACCTTCGTCATCTCAAGTCATTCTCGATTTAAATTTCAATAATTTTATCATTTTCATAATAATTTGCATAAATCAGTTTAATTCTCCCTGTACTTTGTAAATTTATAATCTAAATGGGGTAGTAGTTCAACTGGATAGAATATCAGATTTCGGCTCTGACGGTTGGAGGTTCGAATCCTCTCTACCTCACTAAAATTGTTCCTCAAGGTTTTTTTTTCACCATGAGTTTTTTTATCTAAAATATGCTGTTTATTTAAATATAATTTTTTGATTCTCTTTGGACATTTTTTTTAGAAATTATTTTGAAGGTGTAAAGAATGAAACTTTTGTGAATACACAATAAGTTATAAAAAACAAAAAAATTATTATTATTTCAAGATTTACAAGGTAAATTGGCCATTCACCAATAATTAAAAGATTATTTACTTTTGGCGGAGAATTTACGTACATATAATTGGATTTCAAAAATGAATTCAATGGAATAAAGATTAGACCAATTATAGTTAGATAAATAACTGATCTCAACCAAGATAATCTTCGTAATTTAAAATTTAAATAATAATACAGATAAAGAGGAATTATTATGATTAGTCCATGACTTATAAAATATATAATATATTGAGTTAAGCTTCCGTCATAATCATTTAATTGGGGAGTAATTATTGCTACAGCCCCACCTATGACCCCCCCGTAGAAGTTAAATTCAAATAGATCTTTATTGGAACGAATTAACAAAATGAAAATAGAAATTATTCCATTTATACTACACAAATGTAATGGAAGATGTTCTTTTATATTCCAAATATCAAGAAACAATAGATAAAAAAAATGAAATATTGTAATTAAAAACAAAACAAAACACAATAATTTTACAATTAACAGATTGTATTTGTGGCTTAAACATTTACCAATAATTAAAAAGAATATGATAAAAGATGCAGATATTAAAATGTTGGTTATCCATTCATTTGATAAAAATTCAATGGTGTAAGCGTCTATTAATAGCACTAATTAACAATTGACGTTAGGTTGCGAATTGTATTTACTGGATTGTTTGATTTGAAGATGTAACTACCAGCAACAAGGATATTCGCTCCAGACTCAATTAATTTAACTGCATTTTGATCAGTTACTCCTCCATCAATTTCAATATTAGCATTTGACTTTTTTAATTCAATTAGTTTTTTCAACTGATGAATTTTTTCAAATGTATTTTCAATAAATATTTGACCTCCAAATCCAGGATTTACACTCATCAGACATACTAAATCAATTTCATTTATTATAGAATCCAAAACATTAACTGGAGTGTGTGGATTCAGTGCAACCCCAGCTTTCATTCCATTATTTTTGATTTCTTGGATTGTTCTGTGAAGATGATTGCATACCTCATAATGAACCGTTAAAATCTCTGCATTATGATTTGCGAATGTTTTAATGTATTTATCAGGCTCAACAATCATTAAGTGAACATCGAGAGGTTTAGTAGCATATTTATTTATTGAATCAAGTATAGGCATACCAAACGAAATATTTGGAACAAAAACACCATCCATTATATCAATATGAAACCAATCGGCATCACTCTCATTAATCATTTTGCAATCTCTTTGCAGATTTCCAAAATCAGCTGCAAGAATAGATGGAGCTATGAGGTTTTTCATAATTTTTTTTATCCAAGATAAGTTTTTAAAATTTTACTTCTTGAAGTGTGTTTGAGACGTCTTATAGCTTTTTCTTTAATTTGTCTTACTCTTTCTCTGGTTAAATCAAAAGTTTCACCTATCTCTTCTAATGTCATAGCGTGTTGATTCCCTAGGCCAAAGTACAATCTAACCACATCTGCTTCTCTAGGTGTTAATGTTTCAAGAGCACGCTCAATTTCTGTACGTAATGATTCATGAAGAAGAGCTCTGTCTGGGTTGGGAGACTCTCCAATATTTAGAACGTCATATAAGTTAGAATCCTCACCTTCTACCAAAGGAGCATCCATAGAAACATGACGCCCTGAGTTTTTTAATGATTCCTTAACATCATTTATAGTCATATCAAGTTCCTTCGCAATCTCTTCCGGAGAAGGTTGGCGTTCGTGGGCCTGCTCTAAGAATGCATAAGTTTTATTAATTTTATTAATTGAACCAATTTTATTTAAGGGTAATCTTACTATCCTTGATTGTTCAGCAAGAGCCTGAAGAATTGACTGACGTATCCACCAAACAGCATAAGAAATAAATTTAAAACCTCGAGTTTCATCAAATCTTTGAGCGGCTTTTATTAATCCTAGATTACCCTCATTTATAAGATCTGGAAGGGTCAATCCTTGATTTTGATATTGTTTTGCTACTGAGACAACAAAACGTAAATTAGCTTTTGTAAGTTTTTCCAAGGCAAGTTGATCACCAGCTTTTATTCTTTGGGCTAATTCAACTTCTTCTTCGGCAGTTATTAGATCTACTTTGCCAATTTCTTGAAGATATTTATCTAAAGAAGCGGTTTCTCTATTGGTGACTTGCTTTGTTATTTTTAATTGTCTCATATTATAATTTATGTTATACTTTTTATACGTAATAATCATATAAAGGTTTCATTAAACAAAAAAAATCTCCATAAAATGGAGATTTTTTGAATAAACAAGTTAAAAAGATTTTACTCTTTTCTTTGAGGTCGATCTAATAGCGCTTTTCTTGAAACTTTCTCTTTTCTTGTTCGAGGGTCAACTCCAAAATATTTGACTTCTAAAATATCACCAAGTTTCAGAACATCACCTACATTTTCAGTCCTTTCCCACGCAATTTCACTTACATGAAGTAAAACCTCATTTCCAGGGGCATCATTATACTCAACAACAGCTCCAAAATCTAAAATCTTAATAACCTTAACTGAATAAGTATCTCCTTTAACTGGTTTGAATAGTAAAGAATCTATTTTAGTTAATACAGATTCAATTCCTTCTTGATTAGTTCCAAGAATTTCAACAATTCCTTCTTCAGTTTCAGGATCTTCATTAATAACTATTGTACAGCCTGTCACTTTTTGAAGTTCCTGAATAACTTTACCTCCTGGCCCAATAAAAGGACCTATATATTCGTTAGGTATTCTTCTAGTGACCATTTTAGGTGAATGTGATTTAACATCAATATTAGGTTTTTCAATCGTTTCAGTAATTTTATTTATAATATGGAGCCTTCCATCTTTAGCTTGCTTTAATGCTTTCACTAATATCTCGTATGGAAGTCCTTTAATTTTAATATCCATCTGGCATGCAGTAATACCATCCGATGTTCCAGTAACTTTAAAATCCATATCACCTAGATGATCTTCATCACCTAATATATCACTTAAAACAGCATATCTATCTCCATCTGAAATTAGTCCCATTGCAATACCAGAAACAGGTCTTTTAATTTGAACACCTGCATCCATTAATGCCATTGTCCCTGAACAAACAGTTGCCATCGAGGACGAACCGTTTGATTCTAAAACTTCACTAACAACCCTAACGGTATAAGGACAATCATCAGGAATCATTCCTTTTAAACCTCTTTGAGCTAAATTTCCATGACCAACTTCTCTACGAGATGTTCCTCTTAAAGGACGGGCTTCACCAGTACAAAAAGGTGGGAAGTTATAATGTAAATAGAAATTTTCCTCACCTTCATAAGAAGGCATATCAATTTTATTTGAATCTCTTGATGTTCCCAGAGTCACTGTTGCTAAAGCTTGAGTTTCTCCTCTTGTAAAGATTGCAGATCCATGAGTAGAAGGTAAGTAGTCTACTTCACACCAAATGGGTCTAATTTCATCTGTTTTACGACCATCCAAACGAACTCCTTCGCTTAATGTTAATTCACGAATAGCTTCTTTTTCAGTTTTTCTGTAATATCCTCCAATTAAGTGTCCAAATTCATCAATTTCTTCATCAGAAAATGAAGATTTAACCTCCTCTTTAATTTCTGCAAATGCAGTACTTCGTTCTGATTTAGAAGTCCCCTTTTTAGCAATTGCATAACATTTTTCATAAGCCATCTCATGAATGCGTTTTTCTAAATCTTCATTTGTCTCAGCACTATCGTATTCACGAACTTCTTTTCTTCCAAAAGCTTCAGCTAAACGTAATTGAGCATCAACTTGTACCTTAATAGCCTCGTGAGCAAATTTTATAGCATCAGCCATTTCTTCTTCAGAAATTTCTTTCATTTCTCCTTCTACCATCATAACTGAATCAGCAGAAGCTCCAATCATCATATCAAGATCAGAATCTGCTAATTGGGCACGAGACGGGTTAATGATAAAGTCACCATTTACTCTGGCTACTCGAGCTTCAGATATTGCACATTCAAAAGGGAAATCACTTAATTGAATTGCTGCAGAAGCAGCTAACCCCGCTAACGCATCAGGCATAACTTCATCATCGTGAGACATAAGTTGAATCATTACTTGAGTTTCTGCATGATAATCTTTGGGAAATAGTGGGCGTAATACTCGGTCGACTAATCGCATTGTTAAAACTTCACCATCACTTGGTCTAGCTTCTCTTTTAAAAAAACCACCAGGATAACGTCCAGCTGCTGCAAATTTTTCACGGTAATCAACTGTTAGTGGTAAAAAATCTACATCTGATTGTTTGTAGTTAGATACAACTGTACATAACAACATAGCTTTACCCATTTGAACAACAACTGAGCCATGAGCTTGTTTTGCTAACTTACCGGTCTCTATTGATATTATACGTCCGTCTGGAAGTTTAACTTCTTCTTTATATATTTTTGGTTTCATTTTTCAAGGTTTTAATTAAGTGTTGTGTGTTATGCAACCAATGAAAAACTAAGGTGAAAACCCATTTAATTTTGGATTTATTTTCGTATTCCTAACTCTTTTATTAAAGAACGATATTTTTCAATATCTTTTGATTTTAAATAATCTAAAAGATTTCTTCTTTTACCTACTAAACCAACTAATGATCTCTCGGTATTAAAATCTTTTCTATTATTTTTTAAATGATTCGATAAATGGTTTATTCTGTGTGAGAAAAGGGCAATTTGTCCCTCTGTTGACCCAGTATTGGATTTAGATTTTCCATATTTATTGAAAATCTCTTCTTTTATTTCTTTTGTTAAATACATGCCAATATTATTTAAATGATTTTTATGTATGCTTAAAGCAGTTTGCGAATATAAATATTTTAAAATTAAGAATTTAAAATTATTCTCTAATTTTTTGATTAAGAATTAGATCTATATATTTATTTACTTCGTTTTTTATGTTACTTCTGTGAACTATGAAGTCTAAAAAACCTTTTTCTTTAAGGAATTCACTTGTTTGAAATCCATCCGGAAGGTCCTTACCTGTCGTATCTTTAACAACTCTTGGTCCAGCAAATGCAATTAGGGCTTTGGGTTCAGCTATATTTATATCACCCAACATTGCAAAAGAAGCTGTAGTTCCTCCGGTAGTTGGATCTGTACACAATGAAATGAAAGGTAATTTAGCTTCAGCCAAGTGTGCTAATTTTGCGGATGTTTTTGCCATTTGCATTAAAGAGGTTGCGGATTCCATCATTCTAGCTCCACCAGATTTAGAAATTATTAGCAAGGGAAGTGAGTTTTCTATACAATAATCAGTAGCCCTAGCAATTTTTTCACCAACAACAGAACCCATTGACCCACCGATAAAAGCAAAATCCATGCATGAAACTACCAGCTCTTTACCTTTTGATAATCCTACAGCAGTTCTAATAGCATCATTAAGATTAGTTTTTTTCTGAACATCTTTTATTCGATCTTTATATTTTTTATTATCTATAAAATTTAAAAAATCTTTTGGTTTTAGGTTTTTATCTAGTTCTGTGAATTCATTTTCATCAAAAATAATTTCAAAATACTCTTTACTTCCAATATGAACATGGTAATCGTCTTCAGGACTTACATAAAAGTTTTCAGCTAATTGCTGAGTTTCAACGATTTTACCTGATGGGGTTTTATACCATAAACCTTTTGGAATATCTTTTTTTTCCTCAGTTTTGGTAAGAATTCCTTTTTCACTTCTTTTAAACCAACTCATAATAATTTATAATTAATCTAATGTATTAACATTATTTAAATCTTCAAAAGCTTTCTCTAACCTAACTCGTAATGTTTCTTCTCCTAACCTCAGCCATTTTCTTGGATCATAATATTTTTTATTTGGCTCATCTGCTCCATCGGGATTTCCTATTTGCGAACGAATATATTCTATATTTTCAGTCATATAATCTCTAATTCCCTCAGTAAAAGCAAACTGCAAATCAGTATCTATATTCATTTTAATTACACCATAACCAATAGATTCTTTAATTTGTCCTGAAGAAGAACCAGACCCTCCGTGAAAAACAAAGTCAACAGTATTTTCAGGAAGATTATATTTTTTTGAAATGTATTCTTGCGATTTTTTTAAAATTGTTGGAGTTAATTTAACATTTCCAGGTTTATAAACCCCATGAACATTTCCAAAAGCTGCTGCTATTGTAAATTGAGAACTTACTTTTCTTAATTCTTCAAACGCATATGAAACTTCTTCAGGTTGTGTGTAGAGTTTAGATACATCAACTTCACTATTATCAACTCCATCTTCTTCTCCCCCAGTAATTCCTAATTCTATTTCAAGAGTCATGCCCAAAGGTTTCATTCTTTTGAGATAAGATTTGCATATTTTTATATTTTCTTCTATTGGTTCTTCAGATAAATCTATCATGTGAGAGCTAAAAAGAGAGCACCCATTATGTTTGTAATAATCTTCGCTTGCATCAAGAAGACCATCAATCCAGGGTAAAAGTTTTTTTGAACAATGATCAGTATGAAGAATAACATAAGCTCCATATAATTTAGCTAACTCATGTATATGTTTTGCACCTGCAACTGATCCTGCAATTGCAGCTTTTTGATCTATATTTGAAAGACTTTTACCTGCATTAAAACAAGCACCTCCATTAGAAAATTGAATTATAATTGGACTATTTAATTCTGATGCTGTTTCTAAAACTGTATTTATTGAATTTGATCCAATAACATTTACTGCTGGAATGGCAAAGTTTTTTGTTTTAGCAAATTTAAAAACTTCTTGGACATTTTTTCCAGTAATAACACCAGGAGGGAAGGATAAGTTCATAAATATATTTTTAGTAAAATTATAAATTTAAATTAGAAAGGGTAGTTAATACCAATATTAAATACTGCCTGTTTTAATGAAAACTGGCTTAGCCATCTATTTTGTTTATCAAGAGAAGGATTATAAGTTTTAAATGCGGTATCAAATCTAAAAATAAAAAAATCAAGATCGTATCTTATTCCAAAACCAGAACCTACTGCAATTTCACTTAAGTCGGATAGATTATCAAAAGTAGCTTCTGGATCTTTTATATTATCAGCTATATTCCAAATATTTCCAGCATCTATAAATAATGCTCCTTTTAATGGTCCTAGTAATGGAAATCTATATTCTAAATTAGTTGATATTTTTAAGTTTGCTTCATTAAATTCATTCCTGTTGTTATTAGTTCCAGGCCCAAGTTTATATGCTTTCCATGCCCTATTGTCGTTTGCCCCTCCTGCAAAGTAGGATCTAGAAAAAGGTATATTTGTTGAGTTTCCAGTTGGCAAAGCTATTCCTCCAAAAAATCTAAATGCCAAAATTCGATCTCTTCCAGTTTGAAAATGTTTAATATAATCTATCTCAGTTTTTACATATTGAGATGGTGATACTCCGTTAATAGTATATTTTCCTTCATCATTTTTTTCAGAAGAGAATTCTAATATTCTATTTAAGAAATTTCCAACCCATTCAATTTTCCATTTTAATTGATAAAAATCTTCATCTATTATGCTTTTTTGACTATTTATATTCAAGCTCAACGAAGAACCCAAAATTAAATTATTTGTGGTAAGACGTTGTTTTCTTTCACTTATGCTGTTAACTCTATCTAGATCAGATTGATTATTAAGTTGTAAACCCCCACTCTGAATTTTTTCAATAAAAGAATCTGCCCCATCAGGAATAGTTAGATTTCCATCACTATTCATAAATTGACTGGTATTAACAGTATTTATTGCTATTTCATTTAGCCTATCGTATGAATTTTTATAAACATTAAAATAATTCTCAATATTTTTATTGTTAACAAACTCTAAATCAATAAGTTTAAAACTTATATTTTGTGTTTTTTTTGGACTCCATTTGTAATCATAACTGCTTCCAAAATATTGTTTGTCTAATCCTATGTTTTCTTGAAGAGTTGTTCCAAAAGTTATTTGAGTATTAGGATCCATTTCTCTAGGGATAAACTTCTCAAAAGATATTGGTAAGGGAGAAATAATTTTTGGAAATTTTATTTTAATATCTGCTCCAAGCTCGAATAGATTAAAAAATCGATCATTTTCAATAGCAGAATTTCTTGAAGCTCCGAGAGTACTTTTAATTCTAAAGTCTAATATTTCGGTTCCTTTAAAAATATTTCTTATACCTGTATTAATTCCTAAGCCCATTCCCAAATTTTGAATATTTGAATGAGAAATATCAAAATCTATCCCTAATGAAAATCTCTCTTTGGGAGTCAAAAAAATAGAAGCAATTAGTGTGGTGTCTGAATTTGCCTCGTATGTTATGCTAGGATATTTAAAATTTCTCAAAGAATTGAAATATCGATAGGTGTTTTCTCTATCATTATCGCTGTATAGCTCTCCGCTGTTTATGAAAATAGGATCAGTGATTGATTTATTTTTATATTTTAATTTTTCTTTTGAATTAATTTTAAACCCTTTATAAAAGGATTTAAAATCATAATTTAAATTAGTATTATCTAAAGATTCTATATAAATATATATGGAATCAATGGTATGTTTTCTGTAAACTATATCTTGTAAAGTATCATTAATTCTTTTCCGAATTGGATCGATCTCTATAATAATATTAATCATTTTATCTTGCCCAGTACTATCAATTTTAGCAGTGAATTGAACACTGTTTTGCTGAAGATTGTAAACTCCATTGTTTCTATATAATTTTATTAATCTGTTTCTTTCTTTTTCAACTTTTTCAATATTAAATGGATTTCCAGACTTTAGATAGCTTTTATTTAAATTATTTAAAAACAAATCTTTCAATTCATTAGATTTTATTTTATCAATATAGTCTTCAATAATATAAACTTCCTTGGGTTCAACTTTGTATTTTATTTCTTTATTTTTTGTTTTTAAATCATTTATTTCAAAATTTGTTTCTACATCAAAATATCCTTTGTTTTTATAGAATTGATTGAGTCTTTTTACATTTTCCGTAATTAACATACTATCAACCAGGCTTGGCTTTTCCCCATTATTTTTCATCCAAGTATTTAATCCTATAAAATATTTTTCTAGCTGAAATAATTGCTTAGGAGATAAAAACGAACTCAATCTTTTCTTTCTTTTAGGTTTTTTATTTAGCCAATTTTTAAACTCCATATCTGGAAATTCTTTCGATAATTTATATAATTGAAGTTTAAGAGGAATTCCTAAAAAATAGGTGTTTGGTTTTGGTGAAATTAATTGATTAACAGTTTCACTAGATTCTTCTTCATCATAAATAAATAGTCTGTTTTCAAACAAAAGATTAGAATCTCTTTTTAATAACTTTTCACTACCACAACCTGTAAATAATACTAAAATAAAAAGTATGTTATGTAGTTTTGGCACTATATAGTTCAATTGCATTAAATTTATAATCAAAAATACATTTTTTGAATGGTTACGAAAAGTCTTATTAATCAAATACAAAACCTAAAGAAAAAGAAATTTAGACAAAGGTCAGATCTTTTTGTTGCAGAGGGTGAAAAAATAGTCAACGAATTAGTTGAAGAAAACTTCTCTTTCTCTTTTTTATTTACTACAGAAAATAATTCAATTTTGCCCGCTAGTGTAATTCTTAAAAATGAAATGCAAAAATTAACTCATTTAAAGAATGCAAGTAATTATCTTGGAGTTTTTAACAGACCTCAATATAAAAATACCAATAGTAATAAATCAAATACAACTATAGTTTTAGATTCAATTTCTGATCCTGGGAATTTTGGAACAATACTAAGAACATGTGATTGGTACGGAATTAAAGATGTATTTTGTAGTAAAAATTCCGTTGATTGTTTTAATCCAAAAGTTGTTCAATCTTCAATGGGTTCTATTTCAAGAGTAAGATGTCATTATTTAGAATTACCATTATTTTTAAAATCATCAAAACTCAATATATATGGGGCACATTTAAAAGGAAGTTCAATCTATGATTTGAACTTTAAAACAAAATCAATTTTTGTTTTTGGTAATGAATCTAATGGTATTTCTTCCGAGGTGAATAAGACAATTGATACTCTTATCACAATTCCCAAAAATAATTTAAAGATTGATAGCCTAAATGTCGCTTCCTCTGTTGCTGTTATTTTGGGAGAGAGATTTAGACAGATTTCTTAATTATTCAAATGTAAGATTTATTATAAACCCTCTTGTAAACATATTTTTCAAATTTCCAGTCCATGGACTTGTTAAATCATTATCTTTTATTAGTTCATTCTCCATTGAGAAAATCCCTCTAATTGATGGAGAAAATTTAAAATAATATAAATAAAAATCAAACCCCAAACCCAACTCATAGTTGAAGCTTTTGGGAACTGTTCTGAAAACATTACTCGAATTGTCGTCAGTATTTTTTGAATTACTAGATAAGTTGTAATCAGCAGAAACACCAAAAGTTATGTAGGGCTTAAAATTATTTATTCTTTTTGCACTCATCTTTATGAGTAATGGAATATGAATATAAGTAGATTTCACTTCTCTTAATTGATCATTTTCAGATGTAAAACTTGGCAGACCTGGATACCTTAAATTGCGCTGAGCATAAATTAAACCTGGCTCTATTCTTAAATTAAAAAACTTATTTATTCTAAGATCTCCGATCAGTCCTACATTAAACCCAGTCATTGATTCTACTTGAATATCAGGATAATTATTGATCCGATAATAATCTTTAATGTATTCGAATTTATAGTCGTATGAATTAACCCCAACATAATAACCATAATGAAGTAATTTTTCATCAAAATTTGGAAGATTGATTATCCTCTCTCTTAGAGTAGGATATTGAGCTTTAACCTCAAATATTAATAATGATAATATTAAAAAACTGTATGTTTTGTAGTTTATATTCAAATTTATTTAAAAATGTATCTCAATTAAGACTTCAAAAGTATTAAACCTATTAATCACTAAAATATTGTTGAAAATGTAATTTGATTTTAAAATTTAGCTTTTTTGATTTCATTTTCATCATAATTTAATAACTAACTATTTGAATTAGTATATTTGTAAAATAGTTTTGGCTACAAAAATATGAAAATAGTTATTGCTGGTGCTGGAGAGGTTGGATTTCATCTTGCTAAATTACTCTCTTTTGAGTCTCAAGATATAACACTTTTAGATGTCGATAAAGATAGATTACACTATGCTGAAAGCCATCTTGACATCAGAACAATCAGAGGTAGTTGTGTGTCTATAAAAGTGCTTCAGGAAGCTCAGGTTGGTGAATCTGATTTATTTATAGCTGTAACTTCAGAAGAAACAACAAATATTATTGTAGCCGCTCTGTCAAAACAATTGGGTTGTAAAAAAACAATCGCTAGAATTTCAACTTTAGAGTTTTTAAAAAAAAATGATACTATAAATTTTGAAACATTAGGAGTTGACGTGCTAATTTCTCCCGAAGCTCTAGCTGCAGAGGAGATTATGCAGTTATTAGATCAATCCGCATTCAGTAATAGCTATGAATTTGAAAATGGAGAACTAACCTTAATAGGGACAAATCTTGGCGACGATGCACTTTTTGTAGGAAAATCAGTAAAAGATTCTGCAAATATTTTTCCTGACTTACATTTTATGCCTATTGCATTAAAAAGAAAAGGAACTCAGCAAACAATGATTCCAAGAGGAGATACTATGTTCGAGGCTGGCGATACTGCTTTTTTTATAACATTGAAAGAAGGAGTAGAAGAGTTATATAAGCTAACTGGAAAAGAGAAGAAATCCATAAAAAAAGTAATGATACTAGGGGGTGGTAAAATAGGTAGAGGTACTGCAAGTGCTCTGTGTGACAATAAATTTAAAGTAACTTTAGTTGAACAAGAAAAAAATAAAGCATTTGATATTGCCGAATCACACCCTGAAACTCTCGTGATTCATGGAGATGGAAGAAGTGTAGAACTTCTTAATGAGGAGTCTATCGAAGAAATGGATGCTTTTATTGCTGTTACTGAAAATTCAGAAACAAATATCATGTCATGTTTAATGGCAACTTCTAAAAATGTTTCAAAGACCATAGCTTTAGTTGAAAACATGGACTATTTTTCCCTATCTCAATCAATTGGCATCGATACACTAATTAATAAAAAACTTTTAACAGCAAATACAATTTTTAGGTACATAAGAAAAGGAGAAGTTGTTGACATGACTACTCTTAATAATTTTAATGCTGAAATACTTGAGTTCATCGTAAAACCAGGATCCAAGGTGACAGGATTTAAAATAAAATATTTGGATTTCCCTAGAACTGCAACTATTGGTGGAGTAATAAAGTCTGGAGAAGGTAAAATTGTGCTGGGAGATTATGTAATAGAATCAGGGGACAGAGTTTTAGTATGTTGCTTGCATCGTTCAATAAAAAAAGTAGAAAGTTTATTTTCTTAACAATGAATAGAATTAATTATAAAATAATTATCTATTTAATGGGAGTTTTACTTCTTTTTAATGGAGGATTTATGTTTTTATCTGCTTTGGTAAGTTTGATTTTTAAAGATGGAGTTACCCTACAAATTTTTTCAGCTGGATCTAGTGTTTTTATTTTTGGATTAATAATAATGTTCATTACTAAAAATCATGAAAAACACATCCAAAAAAGAGAGGGCTATATAATAGTTACTTTAGGTTGGGTCTTGATGATTTTTTCAGGAATGTTGCCTTATTTATTAACGGAAACAATTCCTGAAATTTCCTTTGCCTTTTTTGAAACAACTTCTGGTTACACTACCACAGGTTCTACAATTCTTAATGACATTGAAGACCTACCTAAGAGTATAATTTTTTGGAGGAGTACCACTCATTGGATAGGAGGTATGGGAATAATTGTTTTGACAATAGCTATATTGCCTCTATTGGGTGTAGGAGGTATGCAACTCTTTAGTGCTGAAGCTCCAGGCCCTACTGGAGATAAACTGCATCCAAGAATAACAGATACAGCTAAAAGACTATGGTATATATATGTAGGACTTACCTTAACTGAAACATTATTATTGAATATAGCTGGAATGAGCTTTTTTGATGCTATTAATAACTCCATGAGTACAATTGCAACTGGAGGCTTTTCTACTAAAAATGCTAGTATAGCATATTGGAACTATAATCCATTGATTCAATATATAATAATATTTTTTATGTTTATTTCTGGTACAAATTTTGTTTTAAGTTATTTTGCTTTTACTGGAAAAATTCAAAAAATATTAAAGAATGAAGAATTTAAAACGTATTTTACTTTTACTTTAATTTCAGTTATTATTGTAGCTTTTGTTGTGTTTAACAATGTAGACTTGTCAAAATCAAATTTTGAACATCCTCAAGTTTTTGGTAAATTGGAAAGTACTATTAGACATTCTCTTTTTCAAGTTGTTGCCGTTATAACTACAACAGGATTTGTTTCTGGAGATTTTGCTGGCTGGACTCCCTTTTTAACAATGTTTTTCTTTGGACTTATGTTTGTTGGTGGATCAGCAGGTTCAACTTCTGGAGGGATAAAAATCGTTAGACATTTATTAATGATTAAAAGTGGATTTTTAGAATTTAAAAAATCTCTACATCCAAGTGCAATTGTGAGATCTCGCTTTAATGGATCAATAGTAGATCAAAATATTATATACAATATCTCAGGTTTTTTTATTCTATATACGCTAACTTTTGCATTAGGTGCTTTGGTTTTTAGTGCACTGGGGTTAAATTATGAATCTGCTTTTGGAGTGTCAGCCGCTAGTCTGGGTAACGTAGGTCCAGCAATTGGAGATTTTGGACCATCTTCTAACTATGCTCTCCTACCTGATATTGGTAAATGGTGGGCTTCATTTTTAATGTTGTTAGGAAGATTAGAATTATTTACCGTATTAATTTTGTTTACGCCATTCTTCTGGAGAAGTCGTTAATAGTTGTATTTATCTTTCCAAAGACTTTTTAAATAACTACGTAGTGTTGACTCTTTTGGGTTTTTCCCAGGAATATAAAAGCTTGTATTTTGTATTTCTTTTGGTAAGTATTCCTGATATATAAAATTATTAGAGTGGTCGTGATTATAACTATAGTCCTTACCATATTTTAAATCTTTTAAAAGGGCTGTGGGAGCATTTCTTAAATGAAGAGGGACAGGAAGATCCCCTGTTTTTTTAACAACCTCTTGAGCTTTATTAATTGCTTTATAGCTACTATTGCTTTTTACTGAGCTAGCAAGATATATAACACACTGACTAATTATTATTCTTGCCTCTGGAAGACCTATAATATTAATTGAATCAAAAGTTGATTTAGCAATTAATAATGCATTAGGATTCGCATTTCCGATATCTTCAGATGCAAGAATAAGCAATCTTCTTCCAATAAATTTTATATCTTCTCCAGATTCAATCATTCTAGCCAACCAATATATTGCTGCATTTGGATCACTACCTCTTATGGATTTTATAAATGCAGATATTATGTCGTAATGTAGGTCTCCTCCCTTGTCAAACATTAACATATTTGATTTAACAACATCCATTACTTTTTCATTTGTAAGATCAATATTGTCAGAATTAGTGCCCACTACACTTATAACTAATTCTAAAACTGACAATAGCTTTCTTGCATCTCCTCCGGAAAGCCGAATAATAGCATCATCTTCAGAAATTATAATATTTTTTTTTGATAGAAATATGTCTTGTGATAATGTTCTTTTAATAATTTCGCGAAGAGCCTTCACAGGTAGGGGTTCCAATATAAAAACCTGACACCTAGATAATAAAGCATTTATAACCTCAAAGCTTGGATTTTCGGTAGTTGCTCCTATTAAAGTTATAATTCCTTTTTCTACAGCACCCAGAAGCGCATCCTGTTGTGATTTACTAAACCTATGTATTTCATCAATGAAAAGTATTGGATTTTTTTTTGTGAACAAACCTCCTCTGTTTTTGGATTTTTCAATGATATCTCTAATATCCTTGACCCCTGCATTGATTGCAGAAATTTGATAAAAAGGTCTTTCTTGAATCTTTGATAGTAACTCTGCTAAAGTTGTTTTTCCAGTACCCGGTGGACCCCACAGGATCATTGATGGAATTAGTCCACTTTCTATTATATTTTTTAAAGTTCCTTTCGGACCGAGTAATTTATCTTGACCTACATAATCCTTTAAGGATTTCGGACGCATTCTCTCAGCTAAAGGAGTATTATTCATTTGAAACCAATTGTTGTCTTTTTTTTTCATAAAGAACAATTCCACAAGCAACCGATACATTTAATGAATCTATTCCTCTATCCATAGGTAACTTAACAGCAGTATCGCAAATTTTTAAAAGACTACTCTGAATCCCTTTGTCTTCTGAACCCATTATTATAGCAGACGCCTTTTTAAACGTTAAATCAAATAAGTTTTCTTTTGACTTTTCGCTTATTCCAATTACTTGTACTTCATATGATTTTAAAAGATAAACTGCATCTTTCAGATGATTCACTCTTGATATTGGAACTTTAAATGCTCCACCCGCAGATGTTTTTATACTAGTATCGTTTATTGGAGCACTTCCAGTTTGAGGAATAATTAACCCATTTACACTAGTTGCAGCACATGATCTTAAAATAGCACCAACATTTCTTGAATCTGTAATTCCATCAAGTAATATGAAAGTTGGGAATTTATTTTTTGTAAATGCACTATCAATTAGCTTTTCAATTTCAATAAATTCAATCTTTGAAATTCTAGCAATTGCACCTTGATGATTTTTATTCTTAAATCGTTCTAGCCTTTCTTTTGGAACATACGAATGAGATATATTATTTTGTCTTATCGATTGCTCTAGTCTTTGAAACAAAGACCCTTTATTGCCTTTCAATAACCATACTTTTTCAATATTAGTACCTGATGCTATCGCCTCAATTATAGAATGAATACCATATATTTCAATTTTTTCTTCCATCTATCAAAATTACTCTATTAAATTTTTATAAAAAAAAAGGGAGATCATTTGATCTCCCTTTTTTTAAATAGTATTTGATTTGTCAATTATGGACAAACACTTAATACTTTTACTCCAGGTAAAGGATTAGTCTCTCCAATTGCAGTTTGGTTTCCACCACCATTATTAAATATAATATCGTAGGTAACCTCACTATCCCATGCACCGCTTACGTATGCAAATGACATTGTTGAAGCACTTGCAGGAACTGTAATTGTTTGTGTACCTGTCGCACCATCAGGAAGACCTACGGTTTGTGAAACACCATCAATTGTTACAGTTATAGAAGCACCATTCCAACCATCACCCCATGAGTCAATCATGTTAATGGTATAATCACCAGCTACAGCACCAGTTGGAATACACTTAATCGTCATATTATATACATAAGGTGACTTAAAGTAGGATCCTGTTAGTGAACTTGCAGCATCTTTTGCAGTATAGGTACGACCATCCGTTAGGTTTAATGCTAAACGAATGTTCACAGCATCTCCACCAGTATATTGGCTAGATGTTAAACCTAAAGCAGCAATAGACTCAGCAAGTGTAACAGTTAACTGATATCTAGGAAGTCCATTTGGACCAACAGCAAAATCTGTAGGTGTTAATGTTCTAAGTAAAATTTCACCTGCACCATTAAGTGCAACATAAACTTGAACGTCTTGCATTAAAGCACCATTCTCTTCATCATGCTCTTCGATTTCAACTGTGAATACAGATGTTGAAGGTGCAAAGAAGTTATAGTCCCCTGTTGGATTCCATCCTCTCAATACCGCTCCTGTTACATAGTTGTCAAGTACATCGTTAATTGAATTATCAGGTTCTTGACAAGAAACTGTTATTAACAATAAACTAAATAGAGTTATTATTTTTTTCATTTGTGTTTTTATTTAAGGTTAGGGCTTTGAGTGTTCCAAAATACTTTTCCAGTCAAATCACTTTTTTGAGTAGCATTTGAATTTCTAGCAGTATAGCTATTTGGATACCACATTGATACTGGAAATGCACCTGGCTGAGGCTCAATGTTTGGTTGAACATCAGTTGGTAATCCAGTACGTCTGTATGCATTGTATGCATCTGTACCATTACCCCATAATGCTATCCAAAATTGTTTAGCCCACATGTTTCCTTTTTCTGCAGTACTTGCACCAGTCCAAGCTGTAGCAAATGCTGTAGTATAAGTATCAATTGCAGTCTGAGTCATAGCAGGTGAACCTGCAAATCCAGAAACTTTTGCCATTGAATCAGCTATTCCAGCCAATACCGCAGTAGTTCCAGCAGCAGTTCCAACACCAGCAATTTCAGCATCCATAAAATGCATCCATGAAGACATCATAATTGGAGTTATACCAGCACCACCAGCGCCAGCTCCGTTTTTCTGCGATTCATACGAACGATCGTCATATTTTCCTCCAGCAGGGTAGCTACCATGAAGTGTTCTCTGGAATCCATCTGGTGGGATACCGTTATCATTTCCATGATCACGTCCCCAATAACCTCCACCTGGCGAACAGAATACTACTCCTGCTGGGTAAGGGTTAAAGTAACCTTCAAGTCCACACTCTAAAACTTCTTCATCTGAAGCGAATCCATCAAATCCAGGAACACCTTCAACTTGACGATAGAAGTAATAGTTAATTCTAGGGTCTGTATTTCCTAAAATACCAGTTTTCATAGTTTCCATGTACCAGTTAGACATATACGATCCTCCACCGGTAGGTGTATAACTACTTCTGTAGTATGGATGACGTGTGTCAGGCTGTGCAGGACTAGTTCCCCATTGGAAAGCAAAGTCATCTGCACCATCTTTTATATAATTTGTAATAGCATTATATGCAGATGTATTCCCTGTATTTAAGTACGCCTTTTTCTTCAAACTATTTGCAGCTTTAATCCATTTAGATCCGTCTCCTCCGTAAAAGAAGTCGTTTTCAGGAGCTCCTCCACCAGTAGTAAAGTGAGCAATTGCAGCATCTAATTTAGTAATTGCATGAGCATATACATCAGCACCAGCAGATGCAGTTGGATTCAATATACCTTCGGCTGCGCTTAATGCATCAACTTGGGGTACATCTCCAAAATAATCTACTAGAGTTAAATATAAGTAAGCTTCAACTACTTCTCCCATACCTAATGCATAGGGACGATCGGCTGCTAAAAGGTTCATAAGTCTTATATCTTCAAGCATACCTTGATATGCGCCTGCCCAACGACCATCGAACGAGTTAGGTGAGTATACGTTAGCATAGGTTCTTCCGCCCATATATTCTATACGAGAAAAATCGGCACCAACACCACCGAATGAGTGAGCCCATCCAGCAAAATCTTCTTGAATACCATTCAAGAAAAAGTCAGCACTTGCCTGGCTAGGATCTAATGCATTTGGGTTCACAGTAAGATCTAAATCTGCAGTCTCACATGAACTTAACACAAGCATAGCACCAAGGCAAATTGCGTAAAATTTATTCATTGATTTCATGATTATATTGTTTTTCATTATTTAAAAAGTAAGTTTCAAACTAGCTCCAACTCTCTTAGCGCTAGGACCATTCAAATAGTCAAATCCACGTCCGTTACCTACACCTGTTCCCGCGATATTCGGGTCAAAGTTCACACCTTCTGGAGTGTTATAAGCATTATACCAAAGGTTGTAACCTGAAGCAGTAAAGCTTATTCCTCCAAATGGAGTTAAATCTATAATTGATTGAGGCATGTCATAAGTAAGTGAAATTTCACCTAAACGCCATACACTTCCATCATAAACTTGAAGTTCATCTGGACCATACAATACATTACTAAAGTAGAATGTTGAGTTGTTGATCTGTTTTGTATTTACTTCTCCTGCAGAATTTACACCAGGTAAAATAAATGAAAGTTCACGATCTAACGTATCAGTTGTTAAACCACGACCAAGCATTGTTGCTACAGTCATTGAGTAAATATCTCCACCATTTACATGGTTAATTAAAAAGTTAAAAGAGAAATTACCTACTGAAATACTATTACTTATATTAAGTAAGAAGTTAGGATTGGCATCACCAATAATGTTAGTTCCAAAAGTAGTATCGTAACTACCTTGGTTATTAACTAGTCTACCTCCTGCATCAGTTCTAGTAATTGCTGATCCAACAATTGAACCTAAAGATTCACCAACTTTCGCAACATTTCCTAGATTACTAAATCCAGAATAAACAATTTCCTCTGTATCAAGACCAAGGTCTAATACTATAGATTCATTCGCAGAATAGTTAATAAAAGTACTCCAGTTTATAGTTTCACCTCTTATGATGTCAATACCTAAGTCTAATTCAACACCTGTATTTTCTATTTCACCAATATTTGTTTGAGTTGCAGTATAACCTGTAGATGGATCAAGTGGACGTCTTATTATTAAGTCCTCAGTTGACTTACTGTATACAGAAAAATCAACACTTAATCTACTATCAAGGAATCTACCTTCAAGACCAAATTCGATCTCACTAATAGTTTCTGGTTTTAAATTAGGGTTACCTAATAGTGATCCAGAAGTATTTGTAATTACTTGTCCACCAGCATCAGTCAAGAAATCTTGAGTGTCAAGATTTAAAGTTGCAGCAATTGGATATCCAGTTGGGAAGTTAGCAGATGTACCGTAACTAGCACGAATTTTTAACAAGTTTACCAAATCACTTTTAAGAAATGGTAAAGCTGAAGTTGGAAGGAATGAAACACTTGCAGATGGATATACGATTGAACGATTATCTATTGAAAGGTTGGATACTTCATCCTTACGAGCTGATACTGTTAAGTATGCAAAACGGTTGTAATCAAATGAAGCTTGTCCATACAAACCTTTAATATTACGAGCTTCGTAATATTGTAATTCATCTTGTTGTTCATAATTAAAGTGACGAAGCACTCCGTAAACTTGTTGACCAATTGATCTAGTTCCGTTTTGATCAAAAACATCCCCACGAGTCGTATAACCAACCGTGAAGTCCATTCCAAGAGGACCTAATTTATAACTACCTGCTATAGATAGATTGTGGTCACTTATACTTTTTCTGTTATTCCAAGTTTCGTATACACCATTTTGGTTAATTAAACTACCTGTCTTACCACCTTTATTAGCATAGTTTACATTATTCTCAGAGTAAACATCAAGACCGTATCGGTAAGATGCACTCAAGTTATCACTTAGGTTGTAAGAAATGTTAGCACCACCAAATACACGATCTACTAACTGAGTGTTAGCTGCATTTTTAGTAGTCCACTTTGGATTTTGTATACCGTTATTATTACGGTAATATAAAGATCCTTGTGTAACAGGATTAGTGTCAGGAAGACCAACTAAGTCTACAGAACGTGGAGTATAAAATACATTTGCAAAAACAGAAGCACCTTCACCACCTACGTTAGATCCATATCCAGCAGCAACTGGAGGAGACTTAAAGTTTGTGTTTGTGTAGTTTAATGTTCCATTTATTGTAAATCCATTACTTAAAGCAGCACGACCACCAAAACTCAATGTATTTCTTCTTAAAGAATTTTCAGGAGTAAATCCTTGGTCTTCAAGATTACCATAGTTAATGTTATAAGATACTGATCCATCATCACTTGCTCCACGCATGTTCATGTTGGTAGATGCTGTGTGACCAGTACGAAAAAAGCCACCAACACTGTCGTACGGTTGCCATTTGTATTCAGATGTTTGATTTAAACCAATAAGTTCAAGTATATCATATGTTCCAGTAGCTGAACTCTGAGTTACATACGGGTGTTTTAAATAACCTTTGGTAACATTTTGTCCAGCATTAGGACCAATCAACGCAGAATCCCATGTTCCGGATCCATTAATAGAGGATTGACCACCCCAACCTGCAGGACCACCTTCATCGAAGCTAGGACCCCAGTTAGAGAAGAACCATCCAAAGGATTGGTCAAAACCGTTACCATATTGCATTTGGTAATCTGGTTTAGATGCTAATTCAACATTGAAATAAGATGTGTTAACAGTTATTTCAGTTTTCTTAATTCCTGAACCAGCACTTCCTGATTTAGTAGTAATTAAGATTACACCGTTACGACCTTGAGTTCCATATAAGTTAGATGCAGCAAGACCTTTTAAAACGTTAACACTCTCAATGTTATTCGGATCGATATCTAAGAAACGTGAAGATCCACTGTTTCCATCGACAAAACTACCTTGAGCATTTGTGTCACTTGAGAAAGGAACACCATCTACTATAAATAGAGGTTGATTACCCTGGCTAAACGTATTGAATCCACGAATAACGATACTTGTTCCAGATCCAGAAACACCAGATGCATTGGTGATTTGAACACCAGATGCTTTACCAGCCAGTACACGTCCAATATCTCCTTCAGCACGCTGCTCTAGTTGATCTGACTCAACTTCCGATACCGCATACCCTAAGGCTTGCTTCTCACGCTTAATACCAAGAGAAGTTACAATAACCTCTTCTAATTCATTGCCTTGAGCTAACGATACATTAATTTGATCGTCAGATCCTACAGTTATTGCTGAAGTTTCATATCCAACAAAACTAAATTCAAGAACATTGCCCTCAGCTATTTCAATGGAATAATTACCATCAAAATCGGTTGAAACACCGTTGCTAGTACCTTGCTCAAGAACTGTAGCTCCTGGGAGCGGCATACCTTGGTCATCTGAGACCACACCGGTAACAGTTTTTTGTGCAAACGCAACTTGCGTCACAAGCAAAGAAACCATTATCAGTTTAAATAAGCTTTTCATACTTTAAAGTTTGATTAATTAATAATTTGTTTGTAAAAAAATTTGTGGCTATAAATATAGGTCAAATGTTAAGAAAAACCAAAAATTTATGTTTTCAACTAGTTTTCAGTTAGTTAATATGTGAAATGGATGTGTTTCGATTCAATTCCTACCATATATTGACTTTGATTGATTTACAAGGAATTCATGAAGTTAAATACCTTAATTAAACCTTCTGAAGATTTAATTTTAATATTATTTTCCTTTATGAAATTTTTAACTTTAGATCCATTTTCCTCAGAGATTTTACGAAGATTGGATTTACTTACTCTCAATGGAATGGGTGTATTTTCATTTGAACTGAAGTAATATGAAACATCGTCTACAAATCTAGGAGGAAAAGACCTGTCTAGGGATGTTCTTGCTTCGACTGCTTTCATGAAAACTTTTTTACGTTTAAGAAATAACGAATATTTTTCATTATCGACCAAGACAACTAAATAACCAATTACAGGATAATTACTTTCTTTTAGTCGATGAGGTAAAAGTTTGTATTCTTCGTTATCAATTATTGCATTTACTTTTGCACTTTTTAAAAGGACTTCTTCTGCATCTTTTTGATTGACGTTGTTTCCCATTTCAATTTCATCATTCGCAGCATTATATCTAAGGAAAGCTTTGTCTTTAAGTATTTCATCAAAATATATTACTGTTGATAGCTGAAATTTTTCATTAAAATAGTAGGATCCTTTTACTCCTGTGGGCGGTGCAGCTTTTCTGGCTCTACGATTTTTTAAATCTCTCATTGCATCCATCATTCTGGAATCTGTTCTATCAAATACACCTGCAGGTCCCATTGATGGGTTAGGTGTAGCTTGAGAAGATAAATAGTTGCTAGACAAAATCAAAAATAATGATGCAATAAAATGTTTTACCATGATAGGATTTTTAAGAATGTAAATTTAAAAAATTAAATTGAAAGATCTTCTTACAAATATTGTTAAATCAACAATATAACTTTTTCGTTTTTTTAATATAAAATAAAAATTATTGAAAACACTGGTTGTAATTAACCACTAAATATCATTTTTTTTTAAAAAACACCGTTTATGGATTTGAAAGACAAAAAAAAAATTCTACATTTGCACGCCCAAAAAGGGGATTTCAATAATAAAAATTGATATACATTTATGCCAACTATTGCACAATTAGTAAGAAAAGGAAGAGTGACAAATACAAAGAAGAGTAAATCCGCTTCTTTGGAATCATGTCCACAACGCCGGGGGGTATGTACAAGAGTATATACTACCACTCCAAAAAAACCGAACTCAGCCATGAGAAAAGTTGCTCGTGTTCGATTAACAAACGGGAAAGAGGTAAATGCCTATATCCCTGGAGAAGGTCATAATCTTCAAGAACACTCTATTGTTTTAGTTCGAGGTGGAAGGGTAAAAGATTTGCCAGGAGTTCGCTATCATATAGTCCGCGGAGCCCTCGATACGGCGGGAGTTGAAGGCCGCCTTCAAAGGAGATCAAAATATGGGGCTAAACGACCAAAAAAATAAAAATTTCTTGAACTATTTACAATGAGAAAAAGAGAAGCAAAAAAACGTCCATTATTGCCAGATCCAAAGTTTAAGGATCAACTGGTTACAAGGTTTGTTAACAACCTCATGTGGGATGGAAAAAAGTCCACAGCGTATACCATTTTTTATGATGCGATTAATATAATTGACGAGAGAAAGCAAGAGGATGTTGAAAAAACTGCCGTTGAAATATGGAAAGATGCACTGTCAAACGTCATGCCTCATGTAGAAGTAAGAAGTAGAAGAGTGGGTGGAGCAACATTCCAAATTCCAATGCAGATACGTGCAGACAGAAAGGTCTCTTTAGCCATGAAATGGTTAATTACTGCAGCTCGTAAGCGCAATGAAAAATCAATGGCACTTAGACTAGCTAATGAATGTATTGCCGCTGAAAAAGAAGAAGGATCCGCTGTTAAAAAAAGAGTAGATACTCACAAAATGGCTGAAGCTAATAAGGCATTCTCACATTTTAGATTCTAATTTATTTAAATATTATTTAAAATGTCAAGAGATTTAAAATATACAAGAAATATAGGAATAGCTGCTCATATCGATGCAGGTAAAACCACAACCACAGAACGAATACTTTTTTACACAGGGGTAAGTCACAAAATTGGTGAGGTTCATGATGGTGCTGCTACGATGGATTGGATGGAACAGGAGCAAGAGCGGGGTATAACTATTACTTCAGCCGCAACTACATGTACATGGTCTTTTCCTTCCGAGCAAGGTCAACCCGAGTCCGATGCCAATGATTATCATTTTAATATAATCGATACTCCTGGTCACGTTGATTTCACAGTTGAAGTTAACAGATCACTGAGGGTTCTTGATGGTCTTGTTTTTCTTTTTTCAGCTGTAGATGGAGTTGAACCCCAATCTGAAACTAATTGGCGTTTAGCAGACAACTATAAAGTTCCTCGTATAGGATTTGTTAATAAAATGGACCGTCAAGGTTCCAATTTTTTAGGAGTTTGTAAGCAGGTTAAAGATATGCTTAAGTCAAATGCTGTCCCTATTGTATTAAATATAGGAGATGAAGATGATTTTAAAGGTATTGTAGATTTAGTTAAAAATAGGGCGATAGTATGGCACGATGACAATTATGGATCAACCTTTGATGTTGTTGATATTCCAGCTGACTTAAAAGAAGAGTCCGAAATGCTACGCAACCAATTAATTGAAGCGGTCGCTGAATACGATGAAGTTTTACTTGAGAAATTTTTTGATGATCCTGAAAGTATTACTGAGGATGAAGTTCATAATGCCCTAAGAGCAGCTACACAGGATATTAGTATTATCCCAATGATTTGTGGTTCCTCTTTTAAAAATAAAGGAGTTCAATTCCTGCTAGATGCTGTTTGTCGTTACTTACCATCTCCTGAAGATAAAGAAGCTATAATCGGTACAGATCCAAATACAGAATTAGAAATTTCAAGAAAGCCGAGTGTAAAAGAGCCTTTCGCCGCTCTTGCATTCAAAATTGCAACTGACCCATACGTTGGTCGTTTAGCATTTTTTCGAGCTTATTCAGGTAGACTTGATGCGGGTTCTTACGTTTTAAACAATAGATCTGGTAACAAGGAAAGGATATCACGTATTTACCAAATGCACTCAAATAAACAGAATGCTATCGACTTTATTGAAGCTGGAGATATCGGAGCTGCAGTTGGGTTTAAAGATATTAAAACTGGTGATACGCTTACTGTAGAAAAACATCCTATCGTATTAGAAAGTATGGATTTTCCTGATCCAGTAATTGGAATTGCTGTTGAGCCAAAAACGAAAGCAGATGTTGATAAATTAGGTATGTCTTTAGCTAAGTTAGCTGAAGAAGATCCTACCTTCCAAGTTAAATCTGATGAGGCTTCTGGTCAAACAATTATATCTGGGATGGGAGAACTTCATCTTGATATTATAGTTGATAGACTTAGAAGAGAGTTTAAAGTTGAAGTTAATCAAGGTAAGCCTCAAGTTGAGTATAAAGAAGCTTTGACTATTAAGGCACAACACAGAGAAATTTATAAAAAACAATCTGGAGGTAGAGGTAAATTTGCTGATATTGTTTTTGAGATTGAGCCTGCTGAAGATGGTAAGTCAGGACTTGAATTTGTTAACCTCATAAAAGGAGGTAACGTGCCTAAAGAGTATATCCCTTCTGTTGAAAAAGGATTTAAAATGTCAATGAACAACGGTCCTTTAGCTGGCTTTGAAGTTGATTCAATGAAAGTAACTTTGAAAGATGGATCTTTTCATGCCGTTGATTCAGATTCACTTTCTTTTGAACTAGCAGCTAAGTTAGGTTTTAAAAATTCTGCTAAAGCTGCTAAAGCTGTTATAATGGAGCCAATTATGAAGTTAGAAGTTCTTACTCCAGAAATTAATATGGGAGATATTGTTGGGGATTTAAATCGTAGACGTGGTCAAGTCAATGCTATGGACGATAGAGCAGGTGCAAAAGTTGTGAAAGCTGAGGTTCCCTTATCTGAAATGTTTGGTTACGTCACATCACTAAGGACTCTTTCATCAGGAAGAGCTACATCAACTATGGAATTTTCTCATTATGCAGAAACACCATCAAATATATCTGAAGCTGTAATTGCTGAAGTAAAAGGTAAAAATGTTTAATTAAACGATCGATGAGTCAAAAAATTAGAATAAAATTAAAATCCTACGATCACAATTTAGTAGATAAATCTGCTGATAAAATCGTAAAGACAGTAAAAACAACTGGTGCTGTAGTTACTGGGCCTATCCCACTCCCTACAAATAAAAAAATATTCACTGTATTGCGATCGCCACACGTAAACAAAACATCTCGTGAGCAATTTAAACTTTGCTACTACAAGCGTTTATTAGATATTTACAGCTCATCTTCCAAAACAATTGATGCGTTAATGAAATTGGAATTGCCTAGCGGTGTTGAAGTAGAAATTAAAGTATAATTAAATAACAAAAGTAATCATGTCTGGATTAATCGGAAAAAAAATAGGAATGACATCTTTATACGATGTAAATGGAAAGAATATTCCATGTACAGTTATAGAAGCTGGTCCTTGTGTGGTTACCCAAGTCAGAACTAAAGATATTGATGGGTATGAAGCTCTTCAGTTAGGTTTCGATGACAAGTCTGAAAAGAACAGTTCAAATGCAGCTATTGGGCATTTTAAGAAAGCTAATACTCCTGTCAAGCGAAAACTTATTGAATTTCAAAATTTTAGTGAAGATTTTAAATTGGGTGACCAAATAAATGTGAATCATTTTGTCGAGGGAGAATTTGTGGATGTTTCTGGAACGTCTAAAGGAAAAGGTTTTCAAGGAGTAGTTAAAAGACATGGATTTGCTGGAGTAGGACAAGCTACTCACGGTCAGCATAACCGTCTTCGTGCACCGGGTTCTATTGGTGCGGCTTCATACCCAGCTAGAGTATTTAAAGGTATGCGAATGGCTGGTCAAACAGGTAATGAATCTGTTAAAGTTCAAAATCTTCGTGTTGTTAAAGTTGTTTCAGAAAAAAATATTCTTGTTGTAAAAGGATGTGTTCCAGGTCACAAAAACTCATACGTAATAATAAGTAAATGATGGAAATAGCTATTCTAAATATAAAAGGAAAAGAGACTGGAAGAAAAGTAAAGCTTGATCCTTCAGTTTTCGGATTAGAACCAAATAATCATGCTATTTACTTAGATGTTAAACAACATTTAGCAAACAAGCGACAAGGGACGCATAAGTCAAAAGAGCGTGCTGAAATTGTTGGTTCAACTAGAAAAATTAAGAAACAAAAAGGAACAGGAACTGCGAGAGCTGGTAGTATTAAAAATCCATTATTTAGGGGGGGAGGGAGAGTTTTTGGTCCTTCGCCAAGGGATTATAGCCAAAAGGTAAATAAGAAAGTTAAGCGTTTAGCTAGAAAATCTGCGCTCAGTATCATGGCTAAAGAAAAAGCAATTATTGTTTTAGAAGACTTCGAGTTTTCTGAGCCAAAAACTTCTTCTTATCTAAACGTTTTAAAAGCACTAAACCTGGATGATAAAAAATCCTTACTGGTACTAGGAGAGCAAAATAAAAATGTATATTTGTCATCGCGCAATTTAAAAAACTCTGAAGTCGTAACCAACTCAGAATTAAATACTTACAAGATATCTAATTCGTCAAACTTGGTTTTATCTGAAAGTGCTATTGTCGAATTAGAATTAATTTTGAATAAAGTTTAGGTATATGAACATTATAATTAAACCAATTATCACTGAAAAAGCAACATCTGATAGCGAACTAAATAATCGTTATACTTTTCTTGTTGACCCAAAAGCTAATAAAGTTGTGATAAAAAAAGAAATTGAAAAATCATATGGTGTTAGTGTTAAGAAAGTTCGAACTATGAACTATGGCCCCGAACGAAAAACAAAACATACTAAGACCGGTATTCAACAAGCCAAAACTAATGCATTAAAAAAAGCTATTGTTCATTTAGCAGACGGTGATGTAATTGATTTTTATAGTAATTTATAATAACACATAGATGTCAGTTAGAAAATTAAAACCAGTAACGCCCGCCCAAAGATTTAGAGTAGTAAATGGCTTTGATGCAATTACTACTGATAAACCTGAAAAAACTTTATTGGAACCAAAAAAGCGAAGTGGGGGTAGAAACAACAAAGGTAAAATGACTATTCGTCATCGTGGAGGTGGTCACAAAAAACGTTATAGAATTATTGATTTCAAAAGAAATAAATTTGATATCAGTGCCACTGTTCAATCCATTGAGTATGATCCAAATAGAAGTTCTTTCATTGCTCTTGTAGAATATAAAGACGGTGAAAAAAGGTATATAATTGCACAAAATGGATTAAAAGTGGGACAAACAGTCTCCTCAGGTGATAAATCATCTCCAGATATAGGAAACGCTTTACCACTTTCAAAAATTCCACTTGGAACAATAATTTCATGTATTGAACTTCAACCTGAGAAGGGAGCTGTTATTGCAAGAAGCGCTGGTTCCTTTGCGCAGTTAATGGCTAGAGATGGTAAGTTTGCTACTATTAAAATGCCTTCCGGTGAAACTAGACTTATTCAAATAATATGTTTTGCAACAATTGGAGCAGTGTCTAATTCTGATCATCAATTGTTGGTTTCAGGTAAAGCTGGGCGTTCAAGATGGTTAGGTCGTCGCCCTAGAACTAGACCAGTCGCAATGAATCCTGTTGATCACCCAATGGGAGGTGGAGAAGGACGTGCTTCGGGTGGCCACCCTCGTTCAAGAAATGGAATACCTGCAAAAGGATTTCGTACACGTACTAAAACAAAAGCAAGTAATAAGTTCATCATTGAGCGAAGAAAAAAATAAGATATGGCACGTTCACTTAAAAAAGGTCCTTTTGTTCATCACAGCTTAAATGCTAAGATTGGCAAAAACATTGAAGATAATAAGAAAACTGTTATCAAAACATGGTCTAGAGCATCCTTAATTACCCCTGATTTTGTTGGTCAGACAATAGGTGTTCACAATGGAAAAACCCACATTCCTGTATATATTACAGAGAATATGGTAGGTCATAAATTAGGAGAATTTTCACCAACACGTTCGTTTAGAGGACATGCAGGTGCTAAAAATAAAGGAAAAAGATAGTATATGGGAAATAGAAAAAAGCAGAGCGCTGAACTCATACAAGAAAGTAAGAAAAATCTTGCATTTGCAAAATTAAACAATTGTCCAACCTCTCCACGAAAAATGAGGTTAGTGGCGGATCAGGTAAGAGGGGAAAAAATAGATAAGGCTTTATCTATTTTGAAATTTAGCCCTAAAGAAGCATCTCGAAGATTAGAAAAACTTTTACTTTCTGCAATATCAAATTGGCAAGCTAAGAATGAAGAAGGTGATGTTGAAAATGCTGAGCTTTTTGTCAAAGAAATTAAGGTTGATAGTGGAAGTATGCTAAAACGTCTTCGTCCTGCTCCTCAAGGTCGTGCTCATCGAATCAGAAAAAGATCAAATCATGTAACACTCGTTTTGGGTGCAAATAATATTGAAGACTAAATTATGGGACAAAAAACAAATCCTATTGGAAATCGATTAGGAATTATAAGAGGTTGGGACTCGAATTGGTATGGTGGTAGGGATTATGGAGATAAACTAGCCGAGGATGATAAAATCCGAAAATATATTTTTGTTCGATTAGTTAAGGCTAGTGTTTCAAACGTTATTATTGAAAGAACTCTAAAATTAATTACAATTACTATAACAACTGCTCGTCCAGGAATTATCATTGGCAAAGCAGGGTCCGAAGTTGATAAGTTAAAGGAAGAGCTTAAGAAAATTACTGATAAAGATGTGCAAATCAACATCCATGAAATCAAAAGACCAGAACTTGATGCAAAGCTTGTTGCTTCAAGTATTGCTCGTCAAATAGAAAATCGTATTTCATACCGTCGTGCAATTAAAATGTCCATAGCCTCCTCCATAAGGATGAATGCTGAAGGAATTAAAGTTCAAATTTCTGGACGTTTAAATGGTGCAGAAATGGCAAGAAGTGAGTCATACAAAGAAGGTCGTATCCCACTATCAACTTTTAGAGCAGATATTGATTATGCTTTAGTTGAAGCACATACTACATATGGTCGTTTGGGAGTCAAAGTATGGATTATGAAGGGAGAAGTTTACGGCAAAAGAGAATTATCCCCTCTTGTTGGAATGCAAAAAAAGTCAGGATTAAACTCAAAAAATAACAATAAATCTGGGGGTCGTCAACAGCGCCGCGGAAGAAAATAATTTGAATTGTAGGGAATATGTTACAACCTAAAAGAACAAAATTTCGGAAGGCACAAAAGGGAAGGATGAAAGGTCTTTCTCAAAGAGGTAATCAATTGTCAAACGGTATGTTTGGTATTAAATCTAATGATTCTCATTTTATAACATCAAGGCAAATTGAAGCAGCTAGGATTGCTGCTACCCGCCATATGAAACGTGAAGGTCAATTGTGGATTAAAATATTTCCAGATAAGCCAATAACAAAGAAACCATTAGAAGTTAGGATGGGAAAAGGTAAAGGAGCTCCAGAATATTTTGTAGCTGTTGTAAAACCAGGTCGAATAATGTTTGAGGTAGCAGGTGTTTCCTTAGATATTGCAAAAGAAGCCCTCAGGCTTGCAGCCCAAAAGCTTCCAGTTCGTACTAAATTTATTATCGCTCGGGACTATCAAACCATAAATGAATAACGATGAAACAATCAGAAGTAGAAAAATTTTCGGCAGATGATATTAACGATAAGTTAGAGGAGTTTAAAAAAAAATTAAATGAACTCAAAATGACTCATTCAATTTCGCCACTTGAAAATCCAATTCAGATTCGAGATGTACGAAGAACAATATCACGTTTATTAACAGCTAAAAGTGCAAAAAAATAAACCTATAAGTAACAATTATTATGGAAAGTAGAAACCTAAGAAAAGAACGAATTGGTACTGTTACCAGTAATAAAATGGAGAAATCTATTGTTGTTGCTGAAGTAAAAAGAACTAAACATCCAATGTATGGTAAATATGTTTTAAAGACTAAAAAGTATACTGCACATGATGAAACAAATGATTGTAATATCGGTGATACGGTCAAAATAATGGAAACTCGCCCCTTGAGTAAGTCAAAAAACTGGAGGTTGGTTGAGATAATAGAAAGAGCAAAATAAAATGTTACAACAAGAATCAAGATTAAAGGTTGCTGACAATACGGGAGCAAAAGAAGTACTAACTATTAGAGTTTTGGGAGGTACTAAAAGACGCTACGCTTCTGTTGGTGATAAAATTGTTATTACTGTAAAAGATGCTACACCGTCAGGAACAGTAAAAAAAGGACAAGTTTCTACTGCTGTTGTAGTTAGAACTACAAAAGAAATTAGACGTGCAGATGGATCATATATTCGTTTCGATGATAATGCATGTGTGCTTTTAAATGAAACTGGTGAAATGAGAGGAACTCGAGTTTTTGGTCCTGTAGCGAGAGAATTAAGAGATAAACAGTTTATGAAAATTGTTTCATTAGCACCGGAGGTGTTATAAATTTATATAATGAAAAAATTTAAAATAAGAAAAGGAGATAACGTAAAAGTAATTGCTGGTGCTCAAAAAGGTAGCGATGGAAAAGTTGTTAAAATTATTTCTGAGTCCAACAGAGTTATTGTTGAGGGAGTTAATCTAGTGAAAAAACATACTAAGCCTAGCGCTCAAAGTCCTCAAGGTGGTATAGTTGAGAAAGAATCTCCAATTCATATCTCAAATCTCTCAATACTTAACACTGATGGTAATATAACTAGAATTGGCTATCGAACCGAAGACGGTAAAAAGGTTCGCTATTCAAAAAAATCAAATGAAGTTTTATAATTATGGACTATCAACCTAGACTTAAAAAAGAATATAACGAGAAAATAATTAACTCCTTGAAAGAAGAGTATAGTTATTCAAATATAATGCAAGTCCCGAGGCTTGACAAAATTGTTATAAGTAAAGGAGTAGGTGCAGCTGTATCGGATAAAAAGCTAATTGACTATGCTGTTGATGAGCTAACACAAATTTCTGGACAAAAAGCTGTTCCAACCTTATCTAAAAAAGATGTAGCCTCCTTTAAGTTAAGAAAAGGTATGCCCATAGGGACTAAGGTGACACTTCGTGGAGAAAGAATGTATGAGTTTTTAGATAGACTCGTAACCGTCGCTTTACCTCGAGTTAGAGATTTTCAAGGTGTAAAGTCTACTGGTTTTGATGGTCGAGGAAATTATAATCTTGGGGTTACAGAACAAATTATTTTTCCTGAAATTAATATTGATAAAGTGAATAAAATAGGTGGAATGGATATTACATTTGTCACCAATGCAAATACAGACAAAGAAGCAAAATCATTGTTAAATGAGTTAGGTCTTCCTTTTAAAAAGAATTAATATGGCAAAAGAATCAATGAAAGCTCGCGAAGTTAAAAGAGCTAAAATAGTCGCAAAATATTCCGCTAAGCGCAAAGCTCTAAAGGACGCGGGAGATTATGAAGGACTTCAAAAACTTCCAAAAAACGCCTCCCCTGTTCGTCTTCACAATCGATGTAAGCTTACTGGACGTCCAAAAGGTTACATTCGACAGTTTGGACTTTCACGTGTCACTTTCAGAGAAATGGCTAATCAAGGTTTAATTCCCGGTGTAACTAAAGCTAGCTGGTAAAAAAAAAAGATATGAATACAGATCCAATTGCAGATTATTTAACTCGAATTCGTAACGCAAACAGTGCTGGGCACCGAGTAGTAGATATACCATCATCCAACACAAAACAGGAAATGACTAAAATCCTATTTGATCAAGGTTTTATTCTGAGTTATAAGTTTGAGGAAACAAAAAATAATCAAGGAAATATAAAGATCGCACTAAAATACGATTTAAACACTAAAGATCCTGTGATCAAACAGTTGCAAAGAATTAGCACTCCAGGACTTCGTAAATACTCCGGTAGTGACAGCCTTCCAAGAGTTTTGAATGGATTAGGGATTTCAATTATTTCTACCTCGAGCGGCTTAATGACTGGAAAACAAGCAGAAAAACAAAATGTAGGAGGCGAAGTGCTTTGCTATGTATATTAATAATAGGAAATTGAAAAGAAATGTCTAGAATAGGTAATAATCCAATAGTAGTACCCGAAGGAGTTATTGTTGACATCCAAGATGCACTAATAACCGTAAAAGGTAAACTTGGTGAGTTGTCTCAGATTTATTCTGATGTAAACTTTATATATAATGATGGAGTTATAAATGTTATAAATCCACTTAAAACAAAAGATTCTAATGCAAAACACGGTCTTTATCGAGCTTTAGTCAATAATATGATTGAAGGAGTATCTAAGGGATTCATAAAAGAATTAGAATTGGTTGGTGTTGGTTACAGAGCATCAAATCAGGGGCAGCTTCTTGATTTAGCTCTTGGTTATTCGCACAACATTGTATTAAATATTGCTTCCGAAGTTAAAGTTGAAACAATTTCAGAAAAAGGGAAAAACCCATTAATTAAACTCACTTCATATGACAAACAATTAATTGGTTTTGTAGCTGCTAAAATTAGATCATTTAGAAAACCTGAACCTTATAAAGGAAAAGGTATTCGATTTGTGGGAGAAGAAATTAGAAGAAAAGCAGGTAAATCAGCATAATTTTATAATATGGCACTAACAAAGACACAACGTAGAGATAGAATCCGAAAAAGAATTAGAAAAACTATATCAGGTAGTTCAACACAACCCAGATTAGCTATTTTTAGAAGTAATAAAGAAATCTATGCTCAACTGATTGATGATAAAAATGGTATGACTCTTGCAACTGCTTCTTCAAGAGAAAAAGATGTTGCCGGTTCATCAAGAATTGAAAATTCAGCAATGGTTGGTAAATTGATTGCGGAACGTTCAATAGCAGTGGGTATTAATGCTGTCAAGTTTGATCGCGGAGGTTACTTATATCACGGAAGGGTAAAATCTCTTGCTGATGGAGCTCGTGAAGCAGGTCTTAAATTTTAATTGATTAAATATATGTATCAAAATTATAGTAATATCGAATATGTTAAACCTGCAGGCTTAGATCTAAAAGATCGTCTAGTTGGTGTTCAACGTGTAACAAAGGTAACTAAAGGTGGAAGGGCGTTTGGGTTTTCTGCTATTGTTGTAGTAGGTGACGAAAATGGTGTATTAGGACAAGGTTTAGGTAAGTCTAAAGAAGTAGCTGAAGCAATATCAAAAGCTATTGAAGATGCCAAGAAAAACCTAGTTAGAATTCCGATTCAAAAAGGCACTTTACCTCATGAACAAAAAGGTAAATATGGTGGGGCTAGAGTTTTTTTAAAACCGGCGTCTGAAGGTACTGGAGTAATTGCAGGAGGTGCTGTAAGAGCGGTTTTAGAAGCAGTTGGTGTTCATAACGTTCTTTCAAAATCCCAAGGATCTTCTAATCCACACAATGTTGTAAAGGCAACTTTTGATGCTTTACTTCAACTAAGAAGCCCCGAAACGATTGCTCACCAAAGAGGAGTATCTATCGATAAAGTATTTAATGGTTAATTTATTTAAATGGAAAAAATAAAAGTTAAACAAGTAAAAAGTAGTATTAAAAGAATTAAATCTCAAAAAAGAACTCTAGAAGCTCTTGGTTTAAGAGGTATTGGTAAAGAGGTTATTCACAATGCTACTCCGAGTATTTTAGGAATGGTTAAAAAAATAGAACATTTGGTTTCAGTTGTTGAAGCTTAAAAATAAAAAAAAATGAGTTTAAGTAATTTACAGCCTGCAAGTGGTTCAACCCACAAGAATAGCAAAAGACTCGGAAGAGGTCAAGGTTCGGGAAAAGGTGGGACCGCCGCAAGAGGTCATAAAGGTGCCAAATCACGTTCTGGATATTCAAAGAAACTAGGATTTGAAGGTGGTCAGATGCCATTACAAAGACGAGTCCCAAAATTTGGATTTAAGAATATAAATCGTAAAGAATATACCGGTATTAATATTGATACCATTCAAGAACTAATCGATTTAAAAAAAATAAAAGGAGACCTTACTATCGATCATATTGTTTCCATGCGTTTAGCGAAAAAAAATGATCTCATAAAGATATTAGGAAGAGGAGAAATTAAATCTTCAATAAAGGTTTCAGCTCATAAATTCACTGCTACTGCAAAAGCAGCGATTGAAAAGGTAGGTGGTGAAATTATAAGTATTGAATAGTATGAAAAAGTTTTTAGAAACCATAATAAATATATATAACATAGATGAGCTTCGAAAGCGTATCGGAGTCACCTTGTTTTTATTATTGGTCTATCGTTTGGGTGCTCAAATCGTTATTCCCGGAATAGACTCGGTTCAGCTTGCATCCTTAGCTCAAAAATCAGATGCTGGTGGGCTTTTGGGAATTTTAAATGCGTTTACTGGAGGAGCTTTTGCTAATGCTTCTGTATTTGCATTAGGTATTATGCCCTATATTTCGGCTTCAATTGTTGTACAGTTAATGGGTATTGCAATTCCCTACCTTCAAAAGCTTCAAAAAGAAGGCGAAAGTGGTCGTAAAACAATTAATCAAATTACAAGGTGGTTGACAATTGCTATTTGTGTTGTTCAAGCGCCAGCATACTTATTTGGTTTAAGTGCTTTAGGTGTTCCTGATAGTGCTTTTATCCTAGGGAGAGGTCCGTTATTTATTTTCACATCAGTAACAATTCTTGTTACTGGAACTATTTTTGCAATGTGGCTGGGTGAAAAAATAACTGATAAAGGAATTGGTAATGGGATCTCATTATTAATAATGGTTGGAATTATTGCAAATCTTCCACTTTCTTTTACTCAAGAATTTATCTCAAGAGTCAGTGAAAATAATGGAGGTCTCATGCTTGTTCTAATTGAGCTTGTTTTATGGATAGTAATTATTTTATTTTCAATACTTTTAGTAATGGCTGTTCGTCAAATACCAGTTCAGTATGCTAGAAGAACTACTAGTGGGACGTCCCAACAAAATATAGCTGGTTCAAGACAATACATACCTCTCAAGCTAAATGCCTCTGGTGTAATGCCAATTATTTTTGCTCAAGCCCTTATGTTTGCTCCAGTCTATTTAGGAAGCTTTTTAGGTGATTCGGATATAGGACTTTGGATGCAGGCTGAATTTTCAGATATTTTTGGTTTATGGTATAATATTTTATTTGGTTTGTTGATAGTAATATTTACTTTCTTCTATACTGCAATAACTGTTCCTACTAATAAAATGTCTGATGATTTAAAAAGAAGTGGTGGTTTTGTCCCCGGTATCAAGCCCGGAATTGAAACATCAAATTATTTAGACACAGTTATGTCTCATATAACTTTCCCGGGTTCTCTATTTCTAGCAGCAATTGCAGTTTTTCCTGCCGTTGTTGTAAAGTTAATAGGAATGCAGCAAGGATGGGCGTTGTTTTATGGAGGGACATCACTGTTAATTATGGTTGGTGTTGCGATAGATACGATTCAACAGATCAATTCGTATTTATTAAATCGTCATTATGATGGACTAATGAAAACAGGGAAAAACCGTAGAACAATAACTCCAACAATATAATTATGGCTAAGCAGGCATCAATAGAACAGGAGGGTAATATTATAGAAGCATTGTCAAATGCAATGTTTAGGGTTGAATTAGAGAACGGTCATGTTGTCACTGCCCATATTTCAGGTAAAATGAGATTACATTATATTAAGCTTTTACCCGGTGATAAAGTAAAATTAGAAATGAGTCCATATGACTTATCAAAAGCAAGAATTACGTATAGATTTTAATAAATAGTTATTTTATGAAAACAAGAGCGTCTATTAAGAAAAGAAGTGCCGATTGCAAAATTGTAAGAAGAAAAGGTACTTTATATGTTATTAACAAAAAGAATCCTCGATTCAAACAAAGACAAGGATAAATTATGGCAAGAATTTCAGGAGTTGATATTCCAAAACAAAAAAGAGGAGTTATATCACTTACTTATATATATGGTGTTGGACGCAGTAGAGCTGCTAAAATATTATTACAGGCAAAAGTAAGTCAGGATACAAAAGTTCAGGACTGGACAGATGAAGAAACAGGGCGTATACGTGATTCTGTTTCAAGTTTTAAGATCGAAGGTGAATTAAGATCAGAGACTCAGCTTAATATCAAAAGATTAATGGATATAGGTTGTTACAGGGGTATTCGTCATCGATCTGGTCTTCCTTTAAGAGGTCAAAGGACCAAAAATAATTCTCGAACAAGAAAAGGTAAAAGAAAGACTGTTGCAAATAAAAAGAAAGTAACTAAATAATATTTAACAATGGCAAAAACAACAAGTAAAAAGAGAAAAGTCATTGTAGAGGCTACGGGTGAAGCTCATATAAATGCCTCTTTCAATAACATAATTATATCTCTCACAAATCTAAAAGGCGAAGTTATTTCATGGTCATCAGCTGGTAAAATGGGCTTTAGAGGATCAAAAAAAAACACCCCCTACGCAGCTCAAACAGCTGCAGAAGATTGTGCTAAAGTAGCCCAAGAAGCTGGTTTAAGAAAAATTAAAGTATACGTTAAGGGTCCAGGTAATGGAAGAGAATCTGCTATTCGAACCCTTCACAATAACGGTATTGAAGTAACAGAAATTGTTGATGTTACTCCATTACCTCATAACGGATGTCGTCCACCTAAAAGAAGGCGCGTCTAATATATTAATCGTGTTTGTAATGTTATCGAAGGATAAGACCTTAATTCATAACTTACAAATGCTTAAATACTAAGAAATGGCAAGATATACTGGTCCAAAAACTAAAATAGCTAGAAAATTCGGTGAGGCTATTTTTGGTGAAGATAAATCTTTTGAAAAAAGAAATTATCCACCAGGTCAACATGGTAATAACCGTAGACGTGGTAAAAAGTCTGAATACGCTGTCCAATTAATGGAGAAACAAAAAGCAAAGTACTCCTACGGGATTTTAGAGAGACAATTTAAAAATTTATTTGAAAAAGCTAATAGATCTAAGGGTGTAACTGGTGAAGTTTTACTTCAGTTGTGTGAATCTCGTTTGGATAACACTGTTTTTCGTTTAGGTTTATCTCCTTCTCGAAGTGGTGCACGCCAACTCGTATCACATAGACATATCACCGTTAATGATAATATTGTAAATATACCGTCTTATCAGCTCAAACCTGGCGATGTTATAGGAGTAAGAGAAAAATCAAAATCATTACAGATCATAATTAATTCTTTAGATAATAACTCAAGTGTATATGAATGGTTGACTTGGAACAGAGATACCCTTCAGGGTACATTTGTAACAATTCCTCAGCGTCTTCAAATACCTGAAAATATAAAAGAACAATTGATAGTAGAACTATATTCAAAATAAAAAAATAAGTAATAACTATGGCTATATTAAATTTTCAAAAACCCGATAAAGTTGTCATGATAAATTCTTCAGATTTTGAAGGTAAATTTGAGTTTCGTCCACTTGAACCAGGTTATGGTTTAACAGTAGGAAACGCACTTAGAAGAGTACTTCTATCATCTCTTGAAGGATTTGCAATTACCTCGGTAAAAATTGAGGGTGTTGATCATGAATTTTCAACAATTCAAGGAATTGTTGAAGACGTTACAGATATCATTTTAAATCTAAAACAAGTTCGATTTAAACGTCAGATTGATGATGTTGATGACGAAAAAGTTACTATTAATATTGCAGGTCAGGACCAATTAAAAGCTGCTGATTTTCAAAAATTTATTTCAGGTTTTCAAGTTTTAAATCCCGAACATGTTATTTGTAATCTTGAAAAAGGTGTTCAACTAAACATGGAATTATCTATTGAGAAAGGACGTGGATACGTTCCTGCAGAAGAAAATAAGAATTCATCTGCGGACTTAGGGGTAATTGCTATCGATTCAATTTACACTCCAGTTAAAAATGTTAAATACACTATTGAGAATTTTAGAGTAGAACAAAAAACTGATTATGAAAAATTAGTATTTGAAATTATTACTGATGGTTCTATAAATCCAAAAGATGCACTTACTGAGGCTGCAAAAACTTTAATTCATCACTTTTTGTTATTTTCAGATGAAAGAATTACACTTGAAGCCGATGAAATCGCTCAAACTGAAACTTATGATGAAGAATCCCTTCATATGCGTCAGCTTTTGAAAACTAAACTTATTGATATGGATTTATCTGTTAGAGCACTTAACTGCCTAAAGGCTGCTGAGGTTGATACTCTTGGCGATTTAGTATCTTTCAATAAAAATGATTTAATGAAGTTTCGAAATTTTGGTAAAAAATCTCTGACTGAATTAGAGGAACTAGTAATTTTAAAAGGTCTTTCTTTTGGTATGGATCTTTCAAAGTATAAATTAGATAAGGATTAATCTACATTTTTTATATAAAACATTATGAGACACGGAAAAAAAGTAATGCATTTAGGCCGAAAAAAAGCCCATCGTAAGTCCATGCTTTCAAATATGGCTTGTTCTCTCATAGAGCACAAATCAATAAACACAACAGTCACAAAGGCTAAAGCTCTAAAGATTTTTATTGAACCAATTATTACTAAAGCAAAAGATGATACAACCCATAATCGAAGACTTGCTTTTAGCGAATTGAGAAGTAAGGATTCTGTCACAGAGTTATTCGGAGTTGTATCTGATAAAGTAGGGGATCGCCCAGGTGGTTATACTAGGGTAATTAGGATGGGAAATCGTTTAGGTGATAATGCTGACATGGCTCTTATAGAGTTTGTTGACTTTAATGATATATACTCAAGTAATTCTGAAGTTAAGAAAAAGACAACAAGAAGAAGAAAGTCTAAGAAATCGACTGAATCATCTTCTGTTAATATCGATTCTAATAAAAATGATTCATCTACTAAAGAAGGTAATTAAATTAACCTTTTCTAGTGTTACAATTGAAAAGGATAATCATTTTAGATTATCCTTTTTTTTTTTTATTTTGTTAAATAAAATATATGAAATACAAAGCCTTAAAGAAAGCAGTTGTTGTCCTAGCTGATGGTACTAAATTTTTTGGAAAATCTATAGGGTTAGACGGAACAGGTTTCGGTGAGATTTGTTTTAATACAGGTATGACTGGTTATCAGGAAATATTTACAGACCCTTCCTACTTCGGACAAATAATTGTTGCAACAAATGCTCATACTGGAAATTATGGAGTTTTAAATAATGATGCACAATCTGATAATATTAAAATTTCAGGACTAATCTGTAAAAATTTTAGTTTTACCCAAACTAGACCTTCTGCCGAATCAGATCTGCTCACTTATTTTAAGGATAACAAAATTGTTGGTATTTGTGACGTTGATACCCGAGCTTTGGTTAGTTATATAAGAGATAATGGTGCTATGAACTCATTAATAACCACAAAGTTAGATAGTATAGATGATCTAATAATCGAATTGCAAAATCTTCCTAATATGGATGGTTTGGAATTGGCATCTAAAGTTTCAACCAAAAAACCTTATTTTGTTGGAAATCCAGATGCGAAATTTAAAGTTTCAGCACTAGACTTAGGCGTTAAAAAAAACATATTAAACCACTTAATTAAAAGAGATGTTTATGTAAAGGTTTTTCCGTTCAACTCGTCTTTTGAAATTCTTTCTGAATGGAACCCTGATGGATATTTTATTTCAAATGGACCAGGAGATCCTAAACCATTAATACAGGCTCAAAATCTTGCAAAAGAGATTATTAAAAACAACTTTCCTCTCTTTGGAATTTGTTTAGGCCACCAGATTATTGCTTTAGCAAATGGAGTTCCTACCTATAAAATGTTTAATGGCCACAGAGGTATAAATCACCCTGTTATTAATCACGAAACAGGAAAAGGTGAGATAACATCTCAAAATCACGGTTTTGCTATAAAAAGAGCAGCAGCAGAATCAAATAAGAACATCATTATAACGCACTCGCATCTGAACGATCAAACTGTTGCTGGTATAAGGATTAAATCTAAAAATTGTTTTTCGGTTCAGTATCATCCAGAAGCTGCTCCAGGCCCAAACGATTCAAATTATTTGTTTGATGATTTCATCAAACTAATAAAAAATTTTAAATCATAATTATGAGTAAAATTGATAAAGTTATTGCAAGACAAATTTTTGATTCTAGAGGTAATCCTACAGTTGAGGTCGATGTAATTACGCAAAATGGAAGTATAGGAAGAGCGTCTGTTCCTTCAGGTGCTTCAACTGGTGAGCATGAGGCTGTTGAATTACGAGATGGTGGATCGGATTATATGGGTAAAGGTGTTAAAAAAGCAGTTGATATTATTAATCAAACTATCTCATCAAAAATTATCGGATTATCTGTTTATGGTCAGGAGGAAATTGATCAACTTATGATAGATCTTGATGGAACTGAAAACAAATCAAACCTAGGAGCAAATTCAATTCTAGGAGTTTCTTTAGCAGTTGCTAAAGCTGCAGCTAAAGAATCTGGATTTTCCTTGTATAGATATATTGGAGGAGAAAACGCTAAAACTTTACCTGTTCCTATGATGAATATTATAAATGGTGGTTCACATTCTGATGCTCCCATTGCTTTTCAGGAGTTTATGATTATACCAATTGGAGCAAAAAACTTTTCTCATGCTTTACAAATTGGAACTGAAATATTTCACAATTTAAAAAAAGTACTAAAATCAAGAAACCTTAGTACTGCAGTTGGTGATGAGGGAGGTTTTGCTCCCAAACTTCAAGGGACTGAGGATGCGCTTGATACTATAATTTCAGCTATAAATAAGTCGGGTTATAATCCAGGCCTAGATGTAAAAATTGCTTTGGATTGTGCTTCTTCAGAGTTTTATGAAGATGGCAAATATAATTATCAAATCTTTGAAGGTAAAGATGCTAAAATTAGAAACTCAGCAGAGCAAGCTGAATATTTATCGGAATTAGCTCACAAATATCCTATAATTTCTATCGAAGATGGAATGGATGAAAATGATTGGGATGGTTGGAAATATTTAACAGAAATGATTGGAAATAATATTCAAATAGTGGGTGATGATTTATTTGTTACTAATGTTAAAAGATTAAAAAGGGGAATTGATGGGTATTATGCCAATTCTATACTGATAAAAGTAAATCAAATTGGAACCCTAACCGAAACAATAGCTGCTGTTAATATGGCTCACGATTCTGGACTAACATCAGTAATGTCCCATCGATCAGGGGAAACAGAGGATAATACTATTGCAGATCTTGCAGTAGCTTTGTCTACTGGTCAAATTAAGACTGGATCAGCATCAAGAAGCGATAGAATGTCAAAATATAATCAACTTCTTAGAATAGAGGAGGAATTAGGAAAAAAAGCATATTATCCAGGTTCTAAAGCTTTTAAAATAGATATTTAGGACTGGTTTTTAAATTTAAAGTACTATAAATAATGGAAAAAAATATAAGATTTAATTACAAAAATAAAGACTATGAATTTCCTCTTGTAAAAGGTTCAGAAGGAGAAATAGGAATTGATATAAAAAAATTACGACAAGAAACAGGACTTATAACTTTAGATCCTGGTTATAAAAACACAGGATCTTGTCTTAGTGAGATAACTTATCTGGATGGAGAAAATGGAATTTTAAGATATAGAGGTTATGATATAGAGGAACTAGCAAATAATTCGAGTTTTATTGAAGTTTCCTATTTGTTAATTTTTGGAGAAATGCCATCATCAATTGAAATCAAAAAATTTGAAAAGGACATAAAAAAAGAATGCTTAGTTCATGAAGATATTACTAGTATTTTAAAGAGTTTTCCTCACGGTGCTCATCCTATGGGAGTCCTAGCCTCATTAACTTCAGCACTTATTTCATTTAACCCTGGATCTGTTGATGTTAATTCTGAAGAAAAAATGTATCAAGCCATTGTCCAGCTAATTGCCAAATTTTCAGTAATTACTGCATGGGTACATAGAAAAGTTAAAGGTTTACCTTTAAATTATTCGGATAATTCTCTTCCTTATGTTGAAAATCTAGCTCAGATGATGTTTAGCAAGCCAAACGAGCAATATCAAAATAATCCAGTAATATCATCCGCACTTAATAAACTTTTAATCTTACACGCAGATCATGAACAAAACTGTTCTACATCTACTGTGAGGATAGTTGGCTCATCTGAAGCTGGACTATTCGCATCTATTTCCGCTGGTATCTCTGCTTTGTGGGGTAGACTTCATGGAGGAGCAAATCAAGCAGTTATTGAAATGTTAGAGCTGATAAAAAGAGATGGAGGAGACACAAGTAAATTTATGATAAAGGCCAAAGATAAAAATCATCCATTTCGTCTAATGGGTTTTGGTCATAGGGTTTATAAAAACTTTGATCCGCGAGCAAAAATTATTAAAAAAACTGCTGATGATGTTTTAAAGGATCTTGGTATAGTAGATCCTATTCTTGATATTGCCAAAAAACTAGAACATGAAGCTTTAAACGATAAATATTTCGTTGATAGAAAATTATATCCTAATGTTGATTTTTATTCAGGAATCATCTATAGAGCTCTAGATATACCAACTGAAATGTTTACTGTGATGTTTGCGCTTGGAAGATTGCCTGGGTGGATCGCGCAATGGAAAGAAATGAGGCTAAACAAGGAACCTATTGGTCGTCCCCGTCAAATTTACAATGGAAGTATTTCAAGAAAAATTACATCTAAGGATTAGGTCTTTCTGAAATAAGCTTTATTTTATCGTTTATAATTTTTTTTAAAAAAAGATGTATTTCTTTTTTAGAGGCATCAATTTTAATAAACGTACTGTCAATGTATAATGAGTATTGCTTTGATTTACCTTTATAAATATTCAATTTATAGTAAGGAATGACCAAGCCAAAAGTTTCCAATAAACTTCTAAACCTGATTATTATTCCATACGGTCGCATCTCAATATTACAATAATTTAAATTTTGATCTAAGACTAATAAATTGTGAATATCTATTGATGTTTCCTCAATTAATAACCTTGGAGAACCTACGCCCTTTTTCATAAACCTTTCTGTTAATGAAAAAGGAGGCCCCACAGCCGAGTCAACCTTATTTTTTATTTTAAGGTCTTTGTATGATAAATTAACTAACATCGTAAATAAAGATAGTACTTTATTGGCATGCGTGCGATCAATAAAATGAGTTTAATTATATTTACTCATATTTTAGATATGGAAAAAAAAATAGGCCAAATCGTTGAAAAATTTATAAATACAACTTATGATATTTCTGTCAAGAGTTTTGAATTTCAGGCTACAAAAAAAGATTTCGAAGGAGACATTACTTTGGTGCTTTTCCCTTTATTAAATCGACTGAAAACAAATCCAAATCAATTAGGGGAATCTATTGGCTCCGAGCTTAAATCAAAATTAAATATTGTCAAAGATTTTAATATTGTTAGTGGTTTTTTAAATCTATCTCTACATTCGTCATATTACACCACTTTTTTATATAAAGAAAAAAATAATTTAAAATTTGGTCATATCGAGTCAACAAATGATTCTGAATTAATAATGATTGAATACTCTTCCCCTAATACAAACAAACCACTTCACCTAGGGCATATTAGGAATAATTTACTTGGATATTCTGTTTCTCAAATTCTTAAAGCAAATGGTAAAAAAATTCTAAAAACTCAAATAATAAATGATAGAGGTATTCATATTTGTAAATCAATGATTGCATGGAAGCTTTTTGGCGAAAATAAAACACCATCTGATAAAAAAATGAAGGGTGATCATTTTGTTGGTAAATTTTATATTCTTTATAATAAGGAGTATAATGATCAAGTTAAATCATTAATTAATGAGGGTAAAACACAAGCATATGCTAAAGAAAATGCACCAATTTTCTTACAATCTCAAGAATTTTTAAGAAAATGGGAAGCTGACGATAAGGATGTTAAAGAGCTTTGGAGTAGAATGAATAAATGGGTTTACGATGGTTTTGAAACAACATACAAAAAACTAGGGGTCAATTTTGATTTCAATTATTTTGAGAGTGATACTTATCTTCTAGGAAAAAAAATAATTAATGAAGGAATTTCAAAAGGAGTCTTTTACCCAAAAAAAGATGGATCTATATGGGTAGACTTAAAGTCTGATGGATTAGATGAGAAATTACTCTTAAGATCAGATGGAACTTCAGTTTACATGACTCAAGATTTAGGTACCGCTTTTCAGCGTCTTTTGGACTACCCTAAAATCAGTGGAGTTGTATATACTGTTGGGAATGAACAGGATTATCACTTTAAAGTACTTTTTTTAATTTTAAAAAAACTTGGTTATAATTGGTCAAATAATCTCTTTCATTTAAGTTATGGAATGGTTGATCTTCCAACTGGAAAAATGAAAAGTAGAGAAGGGACTGTTGTTGATGCTGATGATTTGATCAATACTATGTATAATTCTGCGAAGAAAATATCAGAAGAACATGGAAAAATTGAGGGAATTGAAAATCCTAAAAAGCTTTTTAGTCAGATAGGTTTGGGAGCTTTAAAGTACTTTATTCTTAAAGTAGATCCAAAAAAAAGAATTTTATTTGATCCAAAGGCATCATTCGATTTTAATGGAAATACTGGTCCATTTATCCAATATGCTTATGCCAGAATTCAGTCAATTTTGCGAAGTTCAGGTAAATTTAATTGGAATAAGGATGTTGAAATGGAAATTAACTTTAGAGAGAAGAATATATTAAAACAATTAATAATATATCCAGATGTCGTTAAGCAAGCAGGACTTACTTATAGTCCATCATTAATTGCTAATTATGTTTAAATACTTATCATTTCTTCTCTTCCTTTTTCCTGTCAGCAACATTGACATACCCTGGCGTAGCATCAAAATCAATATCGAAATCTTTTTCAAGATCTAAC
>NZ_CEZOWA010000001.1:103456-117304 GCF_983056325.1 Candidatus Marivariicella sp.
CCTTTTATCAAAATATATCTATACTTGGGGAGAACGATGAAAATATAAAAAACTTTAGATTAACCTTAATTCAAAAAGTTGGATATACTATCCTTAATTCTTGCTCTTTATTAGGAATAGAATCTCCCGAAAGAATGTAAGTTAAAACCATTTAAATTTTTTGAAAAATCTATTGATTTCGCTTCATGTAAATAAATTCTTTACATAACTTTATAAAATGTTTAATAATCTTAGTCAAAAATTTGATAAAGCTTTCCAGGTACTTAAAGGACAGGGAAAAATAACCGAAATAAATGTTGCAGCTACTCTTAAAGAAGTAAGGAGAGCACTTTTAGACGCAGATGTTAATTATAAAATAGCAAAAAATTTTACTGACTCGGTTAAATCAAAAGCCTTAGGGAGAGATGTTTTAACAAGTCTTAATCCAGGACAATTAATGGTTAAGATCCTTAAGGATGAGTTAACTGAGTTAATGGGGTCATCATCTGTCGATATAAATTTATCAATAAATCCGTCAGTGATTTTGATGTGTGGTCTTCAGGGTTCAGGTAAAACCACCTTTTCTGCTAAACTTGCTCAATATTTAAAATTAAAGAAATCCAAAAAACCACTCCTTGTTGCTTGTGACGTATATAGACCAGCTGCTATCGATCAACTTGAAATCCTGGCAAATCAAATTGAGATTCCCATTTATAAAAATATTGATTCAAAGGATCCAGTTACAATTGCTAAAGAAGCTATAGAATTTGCTAAAAACGAGAAACTTGATACAATAATAATTGATACTGCTGGAAGATTAGCTGTAGATGAAGTTTTGATGAAGGAAATTTCAGATATACATAAAACTGTTACTCCAAGTGAAACTCTTTTTGTTGTTGATTCAATGACGGGTCAAGATGCAGTAAATACTGCAAAATCATTTAATGACAAGTTAAATTTTGATGGTGTTGTTTTGACAAAACTAGATGGCGATACAAGAGGTGGAGCCGCTCTTTCAATCAGATATGTAGTTGATAAACCCATTAAGTTTATTGGAACAGGTGAGAAAATAGATGCTATTGATATTTTTTATCCTGAAAGAATGGCAGATAGGATTCTTGGTATGGGAGATGTTATTTCTCTAGTTGAGAGAGCCCAAGATCAATTTGACGAGAATCAAGCTCGAAAAATCAATAAAAAGATTGCTAAAAATAAATTTGGTTTTGACGACTTTCTAAGTCAAATAAATCAAATAAAAAAAATGGGGAGTATTAAAGATCTCGTTGGTATGATCCCTGGGGCAAATAAAATGCTAGGTGACGAAGAAATTGATGAAGACGCGTTTAAGAATATAGAAGTTATCATATCATCAATGACACCCAAAGAGCGTTCTTTTCCGGATCTTTTGAACTCTAGTAGAAAAAATAGAATTGCAAGTGGTTCAGGAAATGATATTTCTGAAGTAAACAAATTAATAAAACAATTTAATCAGATGAGTAAAATGATGAAAATGGTGCAAGGAGGAAAGGGAAAGCAAATGTTAAATATGTTTCAAAACCAGAAATAAAAAATGAAAATTTTAGATGGAAAAAATCTTTCGAATACAATTAAGCAAGAGATTAAAGAATCTGTTGATATAAGATTGACATCTGGAAAGAAACAGCCGCATCTTGCAGCTATCTTAGTTGGTGATGATGGAGCAAGTCTCACTTATGTTGGGAGCAAGGTCAGGTCTTGTGAACAAGTTGGTTTTAATTCAACGTTAATTCGATTAGAAGAATCAGTAACCGAAAGTACTCTTTTACATGAAATAAATAAACTGAATAAAAATAAAAATATTGATGGATATATAGTTCAGTTACCTTTACCGAAGCACATTAACGAAGAAAGAGTTTTGTTGGAAGTAGATCCCGAAAAAGATGTTGATGGATTTCATCCAACTAATTTTGGTAAAATGGTACTTGAACTTCCTTCTTTTATTCCTGCAACTCCATTTGGAATAATGGAAATGTTAAAACGATATAATATAAAAACTTCTGGTAAAAACTGCCTTGTTATTGGAAGAAGTAACATAGTTGGAAGACCCATAAGTATATTAATGAGTCAAAAAGGATCTTTTGGAAATGCCACCGTTACAGTTGCTCACAGTAGAACTGAGAATATCAAAGGCTTGAGTTTAAAGGCTGACATAATCATTTCTGCTTTAGGGATTCCAGAATTTTTAAAAGAAGATATGGTAAAGCAGGATGTTGTTATTATTGATGTAGGAATAACAAGAGTTATAGATAAGACCAAGCCTAAGGGTTATGTTATTAAAGGCGATGTGGATTTTCAAAATATGTCAAAAAAATCTAGCTATATCACACCAGTTCCGGGTGGTGTTGGTCCTATGACAATAGCTATGTTATTAAAAAATACTTTAACGGCATGCGAAAGAAAAGACTAGCTATTTTTTTCAAATGCTTGATAAATTCTTAAAATAGCAAGCCCAAAAAGTACGCTTGAAACAATTAAAAGAATATTAGTCAATCCTTTTGAAGCAAAAGATAATCTTATTAAAATTGTACAAATAACAAAACCAGTATTTCTTATAAGTTGACTGTATTTTTCTGTGTATTGAAAAGACAATAGTAAAATAAAAACATCTGCTAGAATAAGGATGGTGAAAAATTCATTATAAAATATAGAATTAATATCAGATATGCCAACACTTATATTTTCATTTAATAGATAAAGCTCATATATCCAATTAGATATACTATAAATTGACATAAATATTAGTAATGGTAAAAGAATTATACTCACTCCTTTTTTTGTACTTATAAATCTTTTAATAGTCTCACTAACTGGTCTTTTTTCAATTTTTTCTTTTCTAAAATTAAAAAGATATATTAAAAAATACAAAACTAATATTCCAACAAGATCATAAATTAACTGAAGGTTAGCAGAACTTTCTAACCAGTTCACATCAAGATTTATTTTTGGAATGTCATTAAAAATTTTCCTTATTACTATTAGCGAAATTATTTCGAATTGCTTTGATATTGCTGTAGTAAAGGATCTTGGTAAATAAAATATCAATAAATAAGTTTCATAAAATAGTATTATTGAAAATGGGGTATATATTGCAGAAATTGGATCCTTCAATAAATTTCCTGAAAACCCTAGATTTAAGAGATCATAATTATTTAAATAAATTAACAATAAGTGGATTGTGAATCCAATTATTGAGGTCCAGAGAATATACTTTTCAACAACTTTTCTGTTGGTATTAGAAAAAATATTATCAAAAGTTTTATCAAGAAAATTGAGCCAAGTCATATTTATTTTTCGAAAAGTTGATCCATGTTTTTAAAACTTTTAAATTCGAGAGCATTTCCTGATGGATCATAAAAAAATAGAGTTTTTTGTTCACCAGGTAAACCTTCAAATCTAAGATATGGAGAAATTATAAATTCAATTTCTTCTGATTTTTCTAACTTATTTGCAAAAACATCAAAATCATTCCAAGGAAGTACAACTCCAAAATGTGGGACTGGAACTGACTTGCCGTCAACTTCATTGTGATGTTTTTTTGATTTAGGAGTTGAGTCAACATGAACGACTAATTGATGACCAAAAAAATTATAATCTGCCCAATGATCACTTTTTCTTCCTGGTATACAGCCTAAAACATTTTCATAAAAATTAATGGCTTTTGAAAGGTCATTAACTGGAATTGCCAGATGGAACGGGGTTAATTTCATAGACTAAAGTTATATATTTTTTTGATGTGATCAATAACATTAGACTATCTTTGTTAACATGAATAATAACACTAATATTGATGGTTTAAATTCTGGTGAACTGCTCCCCCTTATGGAAGCTTTTTATACTATTCAAGGAGAGGGTTACCATAAAGGAAGTGCTGCATATTTCATTCGAATTGGTGGGTGCGATGTTGGTTGTCATTGGTGCGACGTCAAAGAAAGTTGGGATGCAAAACTACATCCGCCGACCCATATTATTGATATTGTAGAAGAAGCACATAAATCATCCAATACTATTGTAATAACAGGGGGAGAACCTCTAATGTGGAACATGGATCCTTTAACTGATTTGCTTAAAGAAAAAGGACTTCAAATTCACCTTGAAACTTCTGGTGCTCATGCAGTAAGTGGTAAATGGGACTGGTTTTGTCTTTCCCCAAAAAAAAATATAGAACCTAAAAATCACGCCTACGAAATTGCAGATGAATTAAAAGTTATAATTTACAATAAACACGATTTTAAATTTGCTGAAATTCAAGCAGAAAAAGTTAATGATAAGTGTAAGTTGTTTTTACAACCCGAGTGGAGTAAGAGAGAAAAAATAATTCCTGAAATAGTAAATTATGTAATGAAGAATACAAAATGGAAAGTATCTCTTCAGACCCATAAATACCTCAATATTCCTTAGTTATTCTTGCCAAATAATCATAATTCTGACCATCAATTATTTTCTCACATTTTAAGTTGGATTTTTTAGTTATTTCTTTTAGTTTCTCATAACCAACAAAAAGCCATGGGAAGCTTTCTTCTTGATTTCTATAATTTAAACTATAGCTAAGCTCTCCATAATATTTATCACCTCTTACCCATACACCTCCATCTTTATCTTTGTCAAAAAGATAAATTAAATCAGAGCTATCTAATAATATTTGACCATTTTCTTTAAGTAATGAAATGGAATGATCTAAAAGTAGTTTAAGCCTATTTATGGTTCCACATATACCAGCACCGTTCATTAAAAAAAGAATGGTGTCATATTTAAAATTATTATGATTGAAAAAGGATTTGTTTATAGTGTGTTTTAAACCAATGGATTTTGAAACTTCAACACACTTTTTAGAGACATCAATGGATGTAACTTTTATTTTTTTATTTTTTTGTAAATATAAACTATGGCAACCTGCACCCGAACCAACATCTAAAACTTCTCCTTCCGAAAGATCGAGAGCTTTTTTTTCTATAATGGGCATTTCATTATATTTTCTAAAAAAATAGTCACAACTTAAAGTTTCTTTATCTGTGTAACTGGTCCATGTAGTTAGTGGATCCATACTATTTTCAAAATGGTAATTATATATTGCATTTCCAAGTAGATCAATCATGTTAGGGATATATAAGATATTTTTTTCTTAATTTTTTATAATTTTCAAGTCCGGGTTCCCAACTTTTTCTAATTTGATCAATAGGTGTTTTATTTTTCAGTTGTCTTCTTAATTTATCTGTTCCTGCAATTCTTTCAAAACTATCTTTGAAAAAAATATAATTTTTTGGAAGTTTATTGAATGCATCAATTAACCAAGATAAATTTATTTCATTTTGTACTTCAATATTTTCTAGTGAAACACCAAAACACAAATCTCCATTCCATTTTGGATTTTTAGAACCAAAATTTGGAGACGGTCGAAATTCATATTCAGATTTTGGAAATTTTGGATGACCATATATTTGAAATTGTTTTTCAGTGCCTCTCCCAATACTTATTGTGGTTGGTTCAAGAAGGCATAGGCTTGGATAGAGAGATATTGACTGGCTATTTGGTAAATTGGGGGAAGGTCTGACCGGTAAAACATATTTAGTCTTATGAGTATAATTTTCAACTTTAATTATTTTCAATTCACATTTAAGATTCTTTCCAAGCCAATTTTCACCATTAATCATAGTAGCATATTCTCCTAATGTCATGCCGTGAACAATAGGTACAGGATGCATTCCGACAAATGTTTTAAACTTCATATCCAAAACTGGCCCATCTACATAGTGCCCATTTGGATTGGGCCTATCTAAAAGTAATAATGGAATATTAGCTTCTGCACAAGCCTGCATTACATAATGTAGTGTAGATAAAAATGTATAAAATCTTGCTCCTACATCTTGTAAATCGAATACAATCAGGTTTATGTTTTGCAGATGTTCAGGTAATGGTTTTTTAGTTTTACCATATAGAGAAACTATATTTAATCCTGTAGACTCGTCTTTACTATCCGGTAATAAATCCCCATCGTTTTGTTTTCCATAATATCCATGTTCTGGGGCAAATATTGTTTTGATTTTTATTTTATTTTCTACTAAAAAGTCAACTAAATGTTTAGAATTATCAATCATACTTGCTTTATGAGCTACAATTCCAATTGTTTTATTTTTCAAAAGCGGTAAATATTTCTCATATTGATCTGCACCCGTACGAATTTTATCTTGACAAAAACAAACAGAAAAACTAAAAATAAATACAAATAATAAAACCGTATTTTTGGGATATAAAGTCATAATAAATAAATTTTGGATATAACCTACTTATTAGCTAACCGAATAAGGCAATCTAATATTTCCAAAAGTAATGTTTCAGCTCGTATAATAAAAATTGCAATATTAGCTGTGACAATTGGAATTGCGTCTATACTTATTTCAATTGCTGCTGGAAGGGGTCTGCAAAAAGCAATTTCTAAGAAAACAGCAGCGTTTAATGGGCACATAGTCATATCTACCTTTGAAAACAATACCTCACAGGTTTCCGTAAATCCCTTTACGTTAGATAAACAATATTTCAAACTATTAAATGATTTAAATAATATTTACAGTTATCAAAAAGTTGCATATAAAGCAGGATTAATCAAGTTTATAGATGACTATGAAGGGATTATTTTTAAGGGTATAGATTCAAGTTTTAATCAATCAATTTTCTCAGAATTTCTTATAGAAGGGAGACTTCCTGACCTAGATGATATCAATAGTAACGAGATAATTATATCAAATTATACCGCAAAGAGATTAAATATAAGTCTGGGCGATGAACCTGTTGCATATTTTAAAAAAAACAATGCCCAAAAAATTCCCAATCAAAGAAAATTTAAAGTTGTTGGCTTGTATGAGTCTGATTTTTCTGATTTTGACGAAATTTATATTTTAGGAGGTTTGAATCAAATTAGGGTTTTGAATAATTGGTCTGTAGATGATGTGGGGGCAATTGAAGTTTTTCTTAAAAATAACGATGAAGATATATTTACGGCAAATGAATTATATAAATTTCTCCCATATGATATAGACGTTATTACTTTGAGGAGTAAGTTTAAAAACATCTTTCAATGGATCGCTCTTTTTGATTTAAATATTTTAATCATTTTAATCATAATGTTATTTGTTGGAGTTGTAAACATAGCAACTGCGCTTTTGATATTAATATTTGAGAGATCTTCTATGATTGGACTTCTTAAAACTATTGGAGCTTCTGACTACCAAATCCAAAAAATATTTTTATGGAATGGATTTCAAATTATACTCCAAGGAGTTTTGTTTGGTAACGGGCTTGCATTGGCCTTTTATTTTTCTCAAAAATATTTTAATTGGATAAAGCTAGACCCTACGATATATTATGTGAGTACAGCTCCAGTAGAATTAAATTTTTTTGAATGGTTTTTAACTAATTTAAGTATTATTTTTGTTTGTCTTTTATTACTTTACTTTCCAACAAAAATAATAAGTGGTATGTCTCCCAGTATAAATATTAGAAAACGTTAATAATAAAAATTGAAAAAAATATCAAATAATATTTTGGAAACTATTGGAAATACTCCCATGGTTAGACTCAATAATATAACATCTGAAATCCAAGCACAGGTTTTGGTTAAGTTAGAGTTTTTTAATCCAGGAGCTTCTACTAAAGACAGAATGGCAGTAAAAATGGTTGAGGATGCCGAAAAAAAAGGCCTCCTAAATCCGGGAGACACCATTATTGAAGGCACCTCTGGTAATACAGGAATGGGATTGGCGTTAGCAGCAATAGTAAAAGGCTATAAATTAATATGTGTCTCTACGGACAAACAGTCAAAAGAAAAATTTGATGTTCTCAGAGCGATGGGAGCAAAAGTGATTGTTTGTCCAACAGATGTTCCGGCTAGTGATTCTCAATCCTATTACAGTGTCTCTGCACGATTAGGAAAAGAAACACCGAATTCGTGGTATGTTAATCAATACGATAACCTATCCAATAGACAAGCTCATTACGAGCAAACCGGTCCTGAGATTTGGAGTCAAACAGATGGTAAAATCACACATTTTGTTGTTGGAGTTGGAACTGGAGGGACAATATCGGGAGTTGCAAAATTTTTAAAAGAAAAAAATCCAAACATAAAAATTTGGGGAATAGACACTTATGGTTCTGTATATAAAAAATATCATGAGACGGGAGTTTTTGACGAGAATGAAATTTATCCCTACAGTACCGAAGGAATTGGAGAAGACATTCTACCTAAGAATGTAGACTTCAGCTTGATTGATCATTTTGAAAAAGTAACAGATAAAGATGCGGCAGTTTATACAAGAAAGTTGGCGAAAGAAGAGGGTATTTTTGCTGGAAACTCATGTGGAGCTGCTATAAAGGGTGTTTTGCAATTAGAGAAAAAACTTAAAAAAGACGATCTAGTAGTAGTTTTAATTCATGACTCTGGGAGCCGCTATATTGGGAAAATATATAATGATGAATGGATGAAAAGTAAAAATTTTATTTAACTACAGACAAGTAATTTTTTTTATTTCCTGGGGTAAATTATCAAGATTAATTTTTTTATCTCTACTTGTAATATTATTGCGCGGAGTGTTTTTCGGTTTTTTAAAGTAGATTTTTGTTTTACTTTCATTTTCTTCAAACCACTTTTTAAAATTAGAAATTGGTTTACCCTTTATATCCCATCTTAATTCTTTAGAAATAATTAAACAATTCGGACCTTTTCCTAATCTATATATTTCTCCATTATTTACTGTAAAGTATTTAACTTCGGTGTATTGACTTGTTTTTTCATTAATATAATTCACTTGAAAAAAATCAAACTCTAAAGTCAAATTTTTAAAATTCGAAGGGGCAGAATTGTATATAATATCCTTGATCTCTTGTTTGGAATCTTTTACCGTATTTTCAATGGTAAGTCTCAGAAGTTGTTGATCATTTTTTTTTTCTAATCGGGAGCAGCCCACAAAAAAAATCACTAAAATCAATAAATAAAAGAGGAATTTCATATTAATGTAAAAATACAATATTATTAATAATAATGAATTCAGCGGTATTTAAGTCTTAATCCTTATCTAAATTGTGTATTTTTACTAAGTAATAAACCCTCCCTGATAATACTTTAATGAGTATTTCAACGTTTTATTGGGGACAGTATCGGTGAGAAAGATTTGAAAAGTTTATTTAAATACATATTTAGGTTAGGGTTTTTGGCATTTGTATTATGTCAAAACCTCCTGTATTCTCAATCCATACAATTTAATTCTTTTCAAGGAGTTGCCGTGCCTTCCCCTACAATATCTAATGTATGTCCAACATCATCGTATAGTTTTTCTGCTGTTTTAACAAATAATACAGGAGCTCAACTAAATGCATCGGCTGCTGAAATAAGAATAACTGTTTCAGGCGCAAATAATGCTGTTTATGTTTTAGATGCTCCAGGCGGTAATATTGCAAATTCAGCATCTTTTGCCGTTACGCAAACTATAAATATGATTAATCCTGGATCCAACAGTTTTGCTGTTGAGGTTTATTTAGATGCCTCACCAGGAACAATAATAGATTCAGATTTTGCAAATATCATTGTAAATCCAAATACTGTTTCAAATGATCTTCTCACTCCTAGTTTTTCCCAAGTTAATAGACAACAAATAGTTGAAATTGAATTAGGAAATATTGGGGCTGTCACTGGTGTTTCAACATCTACATTCACTGTGACTCTTAATACAGATTCCTTCCTCACAACGGTTGCTTCGGGTACAGTAAATTCAGTTGCTCAAGTTGCAACAGCCATTGCTGCTAATATTAATGCAAATACCAATTATGCCGCTGCAAATGTTGGGGATATAAATTCTAATAATAAAAATGTAATACGGATTACACGAGCACAGTCTGGAGTTGCTTTTAACTCATCTACAACAGAGTCATCCACAATGAGTTTTGGGCCCATAAGAATTACTGCAGGTTCAAAGTCTATTGATGTTTGTAGTGATCAACCTGTAGTTTTTAATTCCTCTGGAGGTATTGGAGCAAACGGATATAATTTTTTCATTAACAATGCAAGTGCTACTGGACAGCAGACTCCTCAGTCTTTTACGATGGCAAATCCAACAAATGGAGATATTGTCTTTGCAAGAGTTATAACATCAGGATCAGGAAGTTGCGTTAACCAAACTTTTCCTATTTCATTAAACGTAACACAAACCCCTGAAGATGCCGGTTCACCAATTGCAATTACTGGAACAGGTTTTTCGGCTTATAATCTGAATCAATCATGGAGAGTAAGTATTCAAGGTGCTTTAGACGCAGGAGACACCTATTCTATTACTACAACAGGAACAACTTATACTTCATCAAATACAAGAACCAGTGCCGCTGATGCAATTAGTGATTTAGTAACAGCACTTGCAAGTAGTGGATTTAACATAACTAATAATGGAGGGAGTGGAACAGATGCATCTTTAACTATAACTTCTCCACTTGCTGGAACCTCATTTTCTGTTTCAACGTCAAGAGCTGATGCAGACAGCGGAGCTTCAATTGGTGAGGTAATGTTAACAGCTAGTAAAGGTATAGTGGTATGTGAAGGTTCCACACAAGCAATAACAATTTCTGGAGCAACTTCCTATACTTTAAAGGATAAATTAGGAGGTCCAAGAACATTAAGTGGAGCTGTAGCATCAGTTAGTCATATTTCTAATTATGATGACGGTGAAATACTTGAATTCACAGGTTTCACAGGATCTGGAGCTGTAGGATGTTCTTCAACTCTTTATGTAACGGTTGAAGTAAATGGAATTTCAAATACCGGAACAATATCTTCAGATCAAACTGTTTGTTATGATGGAACTCCTGCTAATTTGACCGCAACTACTGCAACTCTTTCAGCAGTAGGAGCTGCTCTATCTTACAGATGGGAGAAATCCACAGACGGTGAAAACTACTCACCTGCCGGAGCTTCAACTCAAAATTATCAACCGCCATCAAATACTGTTTCCAGTACTCATTTCAGAAGAGTTGCTATAGCAACTCTTCATGGTGAGATATGTGAAAAAGCCAGCAACCCAATTTTTATTAAAGTTGAATCTCCTGAAAATATAAATTTAAGAGCTGGAAGCGATGCTACGCCAATCGCTTGTGCAGGGTCACCAATAACCGATATAGTTTTTGATTTAAGTGGTGGAACTGTAAGTGCAACCACAATTAGTCCATCAATTACTCTTCCGGCCGGTTTAAGTTTAAATCAAACTACAGCATTTCAAATAAATTCAGTTGATGTGACTTCCGGTGGACCTGGAACTTATAAATTATTTATAGACAGTAGATTTTATCTTTATACATCGTCGTCAACAGATAGAACAGTTATTAGAGATGGATTAATTTCAGCAATAAATAGTGATACATTAGTTTCTTTTACTGCCTCGACAAGTGGAACAACTGGATTAAATATAACTTCGAACGAACCGGGTTTAGCTTTTTCAGGAGTTACTCTTGGAGGAACAGGATCTTCTAGTATGACAACTAGTAATGTTCAACCAAATATTAATCGAATAACTATTGGTGGAACAATTGCTGTAAATGCCGCTCCAGGAGTATACTCATACACTGTATCAACCACGGGAGCTGTTGCATGTACAACTCATGATTCGGTCTCAGGAAGTATAACCGTCAATTCGGCTTCAACAGTTTCTTTGACATCCGCTGCAGGAACCGATAGTCAGGCGGTATGCGCTAATTCATCTATTACAAATATCACATATGATATTGGTGGAGGAGCAAGTGGAGCAAGTGTTACAACAACTTCAACTTTGCTTTTTGATGGATTACCTCAAGGCATAAGCGCTAGTTTTTCTTCAGGAGTACTTACTATTTCTGGAACTCCTACTTTAACTCCAGTTACCCAGACAACCTACACCTATTCAATAGTTACATCTGGAAATTCAGGCAGTTGTTCTGAAACCACAGTAAGTGGAACGATTTCTGTTGCTCCTGCTCAACAGATCACACCGGTATCTGTTCAATCCGTCCGAATTCAAGATGTATGTAATCCGTCTCTTGCTATTACCCCTATAATTTATAATATAACTGGCGCCTCAACCATAAGTCCTTCTACAGTTACAGTTACTGCTGCTCTTCCAGCGGGTCTTAGTGCAACACAAAAAGTACTCCCTGCCCAAGGAAACACTATCAATGTAACTGGAGCCGCTACTGGAACTCATAGTATCGCGATTAATGGTGAAGTATTCACTTTTGGTAGTGCAGCTAGTAGTACTGCTGAGCAGATTAGAAATGGTCTTATTGCTGCAATCAATGCAAGTAGTGCAATTGTTACTGCTAGTAATGGGGCTAGTTCTGGAGAATTAATTTTAACTGCTGATGTTGCAGGAGTTCCTTTTGAGGTAAACTTTGGAGGATATAGAGGAGTTGCAAATCTTTCCAATACAGTTACTACACCTAACACAAATCAAATTGAGATTACAGGAACACTAGCGGCTAGTGTTACCGCTGGAACGTATTCGTTTACTTTAAACACTTACGCAGGAGCAAGTCCTACGTGTGCTGTTTCTGATACGGAAATAGGCTCCGTAACTCTTAAAACATCTTCTACTCTTGCACTTACTTCTGCTGCTGCTACCGCTTCTCAGACAGTATGTGTAAACACTGCAATCACCTCTATCACTTATACTTATGGTGGCGGAGCAACCAATGCCACAGTTGCTAATCCAACAATGGTAGTCGATGGTTTACCAACAGGTGTAACTGCTACAGTTTCATCTCTTATAAAAACAATTACATTAGATGGAAGCCCAAGCGTTACGACTTCGTATACAACTACGTATAATTATATAGTTAGTAGTGTTGGATCTTCGGGATGTCCAGAAGTTGTTATGTATGGAAGTATTATTGTGGAACCAGAGGAACTGATTGTTCCTGTATCGTCTGCAGCGGTAAGAAATAATCAAAATTTATGCGTTGGAGATACAATTACAGATATAATATATGATATTAAAGGAAGTGCTTTAACGATAAGTCCATCACAACCTTTGTCTTTACCTCTTGGGATCAGTGCCGCTGAATCTAAAACACAACAATCCAACACGGTAACAATAACTGGAGCAGTAACAGGAACCTATATTGTGGGAGTAAACGGATCGGTTGTCTCTTACACTTATATTACAGGAAATACTAATCAAATAATTAGAACGGCATTAAAGAATGCAATAAATGGGGATGCAACAATAAATAATGTTGTACTTGCTGCTGATGTTGGAACAGATGCTTTATCAATAACAGCAAAAGTTAGTGGAACACCATTTAGTATTCAAATAGGGGGAAGCGCAGGGGCAGGTAATATGTCTAACGCAATAACAGCAGTCAATACCAATCGAATAACTATTGGTGGAACAATTGCTGTAAATGCTGCTCCAGGAGTATACTCATTTACTGTTTCTTCTACTGGGGCAGTTGTATGTACAGGAACAGATATTGAAATAGGAACAATTACAATTCCTTCCGCAACAGTTACACTAACTTCTGCGGCTCCAACTGAGAGTCAATCAGTATGTGTGAATTCAGCTATAACTCCTATTACCTACAGTGTCGTTGGTGCTACAGGAGCAAGTGAAGTAGCACCTACCTCATTAGTAGTTGATGGTTTACCTGCAGGTGTTACAGGTAATTACGCCGCGAATGTATTCACTATCTCTGGAACTCCTACCGTAACGGTGTTAACTGAAACTATTTTTACCTACACAATAAATACTACTGGAGCTTCTTGCGCTGAAGGTACAGTAAGTGGAACGATTTCTGTTGCTCCTGCTCAACAGATCACACCGGTATCTG
>NZ_CEZOWA010000001.1:117404-156179 GCF_983056325.1 Candidatus Marivariicella sp.
GCGCAGGGGCAGGTAATATGTCTAACGCAATAACAGCAGTCAATACCAATCGAATTATTATTGGTGGAACAATTGCGGCAGGAACCCCATCAGCTACTTATACCTATACAGTATCCACCACTGGGGCAGTTGTGTGTACAGGAACAGATATTGAAACAGGGACAATTAATGTTTCAGCTTCTTCATCTATAACACTTACCTCGGTTGTGACATCGACTTCACAGATAGTATGTAATAATTCTTCTGCTGTTTCGACAATAACATATTTAATTACTGGAGCAACTAGCGCAACAGTTATACCTCCCTCAGGTTTATTAACAGACGGTCTTCCAAACGGTATTACTTTTTCGTTTGACGCTGGAACTAGTATTTTGTCAATTGTTGGGACACCCGCTACGTCGGATCTTGTAAGAACAGTCTATACCTATACAGTTTTAACTGCAGATGTTATTAGTGGATGTGCAACGGCAACTATATCTGGGACCATTACGGTAGATCCTTTGGAAGGTGGAGTAGTAAATGGTGGAGTCAATCAGATCTTTTGTCGTGATGCAGCAAATCTTGCAATAGTTCCAACAGCACTTGCTGTAACTGGAAGTACTGCTGCTGGTGCAGGAATTCAATATCAGTGGCAAAGTAAACCTGCCGTTGGTAATTGGGTAGATATTGCTGGAGAAACTTCCGTTGGATATTCAGTTCCATCTATCGCAGTTACCACCCATTACCGAAGAAAGATCATGAGAGTCAACGGATCCCCAAGTGACCCACAGTGTACAGCATTTTCATCCGTTCATATAATTACGGTTGATAATGTTGATGTTGGACAAATAGGCATGCCGACTCAAATTTGTTATGGAACCGTACCAGATCAACTTGTAAGTGTAAGAAATGCTACTTCAAGTGGAACAATAGCTTATCAATGGCAATATTCTGCTGATGATGCTGTTTGGTTTGATATAGCAAATGAAACACAAGCTTCCTACACTCCATCAGGAGCTTTAATTGCAACTAGTTATTATAGGCGACAAGTAATTTCTTCACTTGATGGTCAACTAAATAGAGTAACAATTACAGGGAGTCCAAATAATCCAAACAATATAACAATTAGTATTAATGGGATTGCTACTTCTGTAACTACTGGGACTTCAACTGGAACGTATGCAAATATTTTAATTGATCAAATTAATGCCAATGGAGCCATACCTGTTACTGCCTCTCAAACTGCTTCCGGAGTAATTGATTTAGTTCACAATACCCCAGGGACTCCTTTTACATTGGTTGCTGGTCCGGGTTCATTTACTCTTGTTGACGATTCAACTCCAGCATCTTGCCCTAGGAATTCACCATCTGTAAAAATTGAAGTTGTTGATGAAATTCTAAAGGCTAACACAAATGATGATCAAGCAATTTGTTTCAATACTACCCCTGTTGATATTTCAGCCACCGGACTTTCCCCGGTTGCACCAGCTCCAAACATTGGAGCCATAACATATCAGTGGTATGGATCAACAGACAACTCTTCATTTACAGCTTTAGGAGCAGGTTATAATGGAGTCACAACAGCAGTTTTAGATCCTCAAACAGCTTTGACTCAAACCACATATTTTAAACTCACAACAACCAATACCTATCCAATTTATCCAGTACAAAGATTTACTATAACAGGAAATGGATCGGCTATTAGTGAGGCGTATACCTTATCGGATGGAGCTACAACGGTAACTTATACAACAGTTGTTACTACTACACTTAGAAACACAATTACTTCAGAACTAGTTAGTTTAATAAATAATACAGCCCCCTTAAATACGGTAATCGAAGCGTACGATTATCAAAGTGGTATTATTGATATTAGAGGTAAAGTCGCGGGAACTGCAATAAATATTACTGCAGGAACAGTCACAGGTACTGCCAATGTATCTGGTTTATCTGTTCTTAAAGCAACAACTGCTACATGTACTACCGATTCAGAGGTTACCACTGTAATCGTTAGCCCTTTAGAAGAAATCACACTCATTTCAGGTCCATTAAACCAGACTGTTTGTGAAGGTCAAGCAATTACCCCAGTATCATTCAAAGCTGGAGGTGGTGCCGCAGATCTTCAGATTCTTCCTACAATAGCATATGATATAACTGATAATGGGGACACAGAGCTTGGTGGTGACAATGAGCAAGCTGCAAACCCTGTAATTCCCGATACAGTGGAACCAAGATTAGGAACAGATGCCTTTAATTATTATCCTAATGCAGCCACTAACAGTCAAAATGACATTACAATGACACGTTTAAATGGGGTTTATACCTTTAGTGGAATTCCTAGTGTTGGTACGATTGATTTTGATATTCTAACAGAATCTTATCAAAAAGATAGAATTGATATTTCTGGTAATCCGAAAATTGGAGAAAAGTATAATGTGATTATTAATACATTTACAGTATCAGTAATAGCAGCGACTACCTCAAGAAATGATTTAATAAACTCATTGGTTACAGCAATTAATGCAGATCCAAGAGTCAACGGAACCAACGACGGAAGTGCGACAAGACTAGGAGTTGGGGCTTTAAGTACTGCTTCTGGCACAATAATGATTTCGGGTCGTCGGGAAGACACAAAACATACCATCGGGTTTTCCAACGAGCAGGCTCAAGCAATTTCAACCATTGCTTTAACAGGAACTACGAATTCTGCCGGTGAAGTTTATAATATTATTATAAACGGAATTCCTTATATCAAAACATATGGAACAGGAGTAACGGCTGCTACAATTGCTACTGAATTTAGTTTGTTAATTAATAACTCTGCTTTAGTTTCCTCCACTGTTAATGCAGGAACAATTTCAATAGAAGCCAAAAAAAGAGGTATTCCGCTAGTTATTTCAACTGTAGCCGCAGGGACAACACCACAAATTGGTTTTACAACCACCGCTACTCAATCTGCAACTACTTCTACTGGATCCATATTTACACTGACCCCATTTAGGTGTTTTGATTGTATAGATCCCCAATTAGATGGATCCATTACCAGGGCACCTCAAGTTCGGGCACCCCAGTACATATTAGCTAATTATGCCTTGGGTTCGGTTGGAAACTCTCAATTACAACAAGAAACTATCGTTGATACAGATGGTACTAGAATTTATAATGGGGCAAGTTGTGATACTCCTGAAATAGCTTCTTTTGAAGCTTGTGGGGGTGGAAATATTGCTGGTTATCAATGGTCAATTACTGCAGGGGCAGGTACTATTAACTCAAGTACAGGTGCAGTGGTTTGGAATCCTAATTTTGTTGGAACTGCTACAATTTCAGTTGCAGCAAACGGATGTAATGGTCCTTCAAATACTCAAAATGCATCTTTTGAAATATATGCAGCCGATCCTATTGAGGAACACATATACGTATCTAGTGTTGTAGCAGTAAGTGATGTTGTAAGTGTTACGATCGATGGACAAACTCATGGCTATTCAGTGACTGGAGCCCCTTTAACCATAACTTCCACAGTTGCATCTATAACAGCACTAATTAATTCTAATTTCAATGGAGCACCTTATAACGTTGCAGCAACAGCAGTAGCCAACACATATGTACAGGTTGTAACCAATGATGCTGGAAGTCCTGCTTTTGAACTTACAGTAACCGCTTCTTCAACCACCACTTCTGTCACTGCAGTTACTATTAACTCTGTTAGCACAACTCTTCAAGTTCCTTCCACCCCCACGGAACCGGCCGTACTTGAATTAAAACAAAAGTCTGTTATAAGAATTGTTACCAATCGAGTGACTAATACTTCAATGGTTCCAGCGGGTGAAATATACAAAGTAACTATAAATGGACGTTGTTATGATTATATTACTCAGGCAGGTGGTACCACTGATGATCAAATAAGAAATAGTTTTTTAAGTCAAATTAATGGAGCTACTCACAAATTTAGAAAGTTTGATAATGGATCTGAATTTGGTGTAACCGCTTCAACTGCTCCTTATGCTGACTCAAGTTTATATGTTGAGGCTGATTATTTAGGATACAGTGATTACGGAACGATGTTTGTGTTTGATAAAGACATTCAAAACGTACCTGGTAATAATGGTTCTCCGGCATATGATATTGGTTTTTTTACAGAAAGAGGCATTACTCAAGAAATTTGTGGACCTGACATAATAACCGGGGCACTGCCGAACTGTGAAATCACAGCAGCCACTCGTTCAACTCAATTTTTTGCAGAATCTGAAAACTATCAGTATATCACTTGGTCATTATCCAATGTGAGTCCTGGAACTGGAGCTATTTCCAATGTTCCTGGAGATAATTTATCTGCAGCTACATTTACTCAAAGAGGTATTATTGATTGGAGTACAGGGTTTCACGGAACCTTTACTTTGAATGCAACTGCAATGGGTTGTGATGGGGTTACAACATCCCAAGTTTCAACCAAACAAATCGTTATTAAAAGTAGAGCTGTAACTCCAACTTCGATTATTGTTACAACTCCACTTCCTACATGTCCAGGAGGAACCAATACTACAACGTTTTACAGTGATCCTGGATCGGGTAATAGTGTAACATGGTCTATTAATAATAACAATGCTGGGGTGATTAACTGTGATACTGGAGTTTTAACATGGAATCCAGAGTTTTCAGGAACAGTAAATATTAAAGCAACTTCAACAGGTTGCGGTGCACCCTTCGTTGAAGTACCTTTTGACGTTCCACCAAAACCAGTACTTACTCGAACTTCTGCCCCTGTAACTGAAGTGCAAGATGTTTGTGTGAACACTTCTTTGGTAACTATAACCTACGATCTGATTGGATCTGCACCACAAGCTACAATAAGCTGGTCTCCGTCAACACCTTCTGGGGTTCAATCAGGGGTTGTTCCATCCCAAATGATTCGTGATATTTTAGTTACAGGTGGAGGAAATACTATTGCTAGTGAAAGTTTTAAAATTTATATAAATGGAGCAGAAAGAGAATATGTTGCTACTGGAACTGTTAACAAGGACGTAGTAGCTAAACAATTAGCTACTGTTATTAATAATCTCCCTAATCCTCAAGTTATTACTGCGGATGCAGATACAGTTAGTGGTACTATAAGAATTACAGGTGTAACTACAGGAACATTTTTCTCTACTTCTCTTCTAGAAACTTCTGCTGCTCTTTCTCTTAGTACTTCTACAAATCCTGTTCAAGGGGTAGGAGAGTATCAAATATCTGGGTTAATAACCCAACCAGTTTCTACCCCAACGAGATATACTTACACTATTACAACCTCTGGGGCATGTAGTCCAGGAACTGCAACCGGATACATAACAGTTGAGCCGAATTCGTTACTTATTCAAAACTCTGCTGTAGGAACAGAAAATCAAGAACTCTGTGTTGGAGAAACAATAGTTGATGTTGAGCTTGAAGTTTTTAATGGAGCAACCACAGCTAGTGTTGCCCCATTAAATGGATTAAACGGTCTACCTCCTGGACTTACCACTACATATACTCCTCAATTTACAGAAGATGATATTAGTTTTTCTGGAGCAACTAATACAGGATCAACAACAGAAACATATAGTTTAATTCTATCGGTTCCAGGAGCTGGAAATCACTCAGTTTCTTTTACTGCACCTCCAAACTCTACTGTAGCTACTGTAAGAGCTGGTTTAACTTATGCAATAAATCAATATGCAAAACAGTTGACAGTAACAGGTCAAGGTACTGCAATTACTGATTCATGGACTGTTACTGTAACAACCGATATTGCGCGATCCGTTACTTTTACAGCCACTCAAACTATTACATCGAAAGAACAAATTGTAACAGGGTTAGTCAGTGAAGTTAATAATACAGCTGGAATAAAAGATGTAGTTGAAGCAGTCGATATAGGGGGTGGTAAACTAAAACTTCTAGGAAAGGTTATAGGTGTTTCGATAAATACTATTTCACATGTTGTTTCAGGAACAGGGAACATATCTGGACCTATAACATTAGATATAACCTCTAGCATGACTGCTACAAATACCGCAAGTGGTACGATAAAGGTTACTGCACAAGTAAATCAAACCCCTCAGGGAGTTGTAGTGGTTTCAGCCCCTACAATTAATATTACTGTAACTCCAGTCAAAGGGACAGGAGTTTTTACTATTTCTGGAACTCCTTCGGTAACATTAAATAACATGAATGTTTACACTTATACTGTTAATACTGCAGGAAATGCATATTCATGTGAAGAAACTTCTTTTACTGGAGCATTTAGATTAAAACCCCCTGAAATAATAAATCATCCAACTTCAATTGCAACTTCAACTTTTGCGAGTGGTACTTCAACCAATGGATTATTATCTCAGCAAGTTTGTGATGGGAGCGAATTGGATGGAATACGATTTGATTTATCCGGTTCTGCAATTAGTGCAGGTGTTACCTCTTTAAACTTATTTAACGGATTACCTAATGGGATTCAATTAATTCCATTTTCAACAGCTCAAGTTAATACAACTCATGTAACCGGAACGATGTCTGAAAATATTTCTTTCAGTACTTCTATAAACGGAACATTATATACCTATTCATCGGTTGCTACTCCTACTTATCAAAACGTAGTAGATAATTTAGTTCAAGAAATTAATTCTGCCATAGGAATCCTTTTGAGTCCCGTTACTGCATCGGCTTCAGGAACAACTTTAGTTTTAACAGCAAAAGTTCCTGGAATTTCATTCTCTTACACCGCTACATCAACAAATGCTTCTTTAATGGATCTAACTGTTGCAGGAGATGTAGCCAACGATAATTATGTAACTATTACTGGAGATCCGGACCCTGTAACCTCTGCAACTACTTATTTCTATACCATTGAAACCAACGGAACATCATGTCTGCCTCACGGAACAATTTCTGGAACAATTACTATTCTGCCAACCCCGTCTGTTGCAACAGCAACAGTTGTTGGAACAGATGCACAAGAAGTTTGTGAAGGTCAAAACATTACAGATGTTTCATTTAAAGTATACGGAGGAGCAGTTTCTTTAACAGTGCAGTTAAACGGTGGATTTGATCAACTTCCAACTGGAATCTCTCAGAATTTCACTAACACTAAACAGTCTGACCAAATTACTTGGGCTGGTCCTGCAACAGCCCCGGTTACAGAAACCTATGGTGTTCAGATTAATACTAGTACCTACTCAGTAACTACGATTGTGGGTGAAACAATTAATACTTTTCTTACTAGGCTTAGAAATAGTATTAATGCCGATATAAGCTTGGATGTTAGTGCAAGTACAAATGCAAATATTTTAACTCTAGAGGCGGACGCCTCTGGACCCTATCAAGGTTATTCTGCAACAGTTTTCTCTTTGACAGCAACATCAAGTTATACTCTTTCTCAAGAAAATATTAGTGGAACCGGTTTATTAACTTTATCAGGAGCTCCCGATCTCACTGGAATTAGTCCTTTGCCTGATGCGCCAATGACCTTTACTTATATAGTAGAAACACTGGGTAATATTTACTCTTCTTGTTCCGTTTCATCGACTACTCAATCTGCTACATTAACAGTAATTCCAGCTGAACAATTGATTTATGCTGGAACCATTACAAGCACCCTATTTTCAGGTGCTACTGTATCAACTACAATTAACGGCGAACTTTCCCAAGCAGTTTGTGAGGGTGGGGATATTGATGGAATACGAATCGAAATCGGTGGATCCGCCACAGGGGCAACCGTTGCTGCACTAGTTGGTCAAAATGGAATCCCTCCTGGTGTAACCTTATCTTCTCCTTTTCAGCAATCTCAGGTTCAAACAACTAAGGTTTCTGGAACACTAACGGTAAGTGAAACTTTTACAATAAAAATAAATGGTATAAGTTATCCATATACAATTCAAACTGGTGATTCAGACAGTGTTGTAGCTACTAATTTGAGCAATGTAATTAATCTTGCTTCTGGAATTAGATTGAGTCCTGTAACAGCTAGTGCTTTAGGATCAATAATAACTTTAACTGCTGACCAGTCAGGAAAATCTTTTAGTTATACAACATCTACTACCACTAACACTCTTGAATTAGACGATGATGTTGCAGGTGATGTAGAGAATTTAAATTATGTAACCATTACAGGCTCTCCATCTGAGGTTGTTAGCAGCACCAAGACATATACTTTTGATGTGGTAAGTTCGGGAACAAGTTGTACTCCGCATGCTAAACAAACCGTTTCTATAAGTATTTTACCAAACTCTAAAATAACATTGACCTCTGGTTCTGGAACAGACGGTCAGGAGGTTTGTGATTCTTCTGCTTTAGGATTTGATATCACCTATGAATTATCCAATGGAGCTACTGCTGTTGCTTTAGAATCTGCTGATTTTGGTCAGCAAGACAGGATTAATATTTCCGGGGTTTTCGCTGCAAACGATAAGGTAACTGTTACTATTGATGAAACGGATTATGAATACACTGTGCCATCAGGTGCAACAGGAATTGATAACATTATTACAAACTTAGTTACAGGAATGAGTGGGTCGTCTGTAATTAATGCAATACCGGATCTTGCAAATGATGCTATCTATTTAAAATCTTCCGTTGATGGAGCAGCATATAGTTTGGAGTTAAAAACTACTACAGGAACCGTTACAAGTACGGACATAACACCTAGTTCTACCCGTATATTTCCAAATGGAATTTCTCACACTATAGCTTCACAACAACAAGTGGATATAGTTAGTATTACCGGAACTTTTGTTGCTGGTGAAGATGTGTTTATTTATATCACAGGAGGATCTCCTATAACAACATCCACATATTCTCACACAACAGTTGGAGGCGGTTTATCTGCAATAAATGTTAGAGATGCACTCATAGCTAAAATAAACACAACGCCTGGAAGAAGAGTTCAGGCATCTGCTGGACCTGGAGGAGCAGACATTACCCTCACAGCAAATAATGCCGGAACGCCCTTTGGCTTATCACAATTTACTAATTCTGTAACACCAACTATTACGAGTGTCAATTCTGTTGGATCTCATAGAGTTACAATATCTGGAACTCCCAATGTTGGAGTCACTTTCCCATCAACATATTTTTATAGAATTAAGACAACTAATAATCTTCTTGGTTGTGGTGAAGATTTTATTCAGGGATCAATTAAGGTTAACCCCCTAGAAGCTATAAATTACGATTCATCGGATTCTAACTTCTCAGGATCTGACAATGCACAACAAATATGTGTTGGTCAGCAGATAGAAGGCATTAAGTTTAATTTAACTGGGACCGCTTTAACTGCTACAACTCCAGCATTAGTTGGAGTCGTAGGACTGCCTCCAGGAGTTTTATTAAACCAAGTATCTGTAAGACAACTGAATATTATTGATATCACTGCTTCGAGTGCAATTGGAGCACAATTTTGGATAAAAATTGATGGAATTACATACAGTTATACAACATCTACTACTGGGGATACCGCCCTTAATGTTGCTCAACAACTAGTCTCAGAAATTAATACCGCTTCTGGTGTAAGACAGAGTGCTCCAACCGCATCCATCACAGGAGCTTCTTCAATTCAAATAAGAGCGGATGTTCAAGGTACTTTATTCGACTTTTCTTTTAATAATTCTATTGCAGGAGGAGGAGCTCTATCTTTAGCTTCTTCAGGAAATATTGCAAATGAAAACTATATGACAGTTACTGGAACACCTAATCCAGTAACTCCTATTACCACTACTGTAGCTTATACTTTTACCTTAACCACTTCAGGTACAGCTGGTTGTTTACCAGTTGACACAGCAAATGGTACAATTACATTAACACCGGAATCAACTCTTGTTTTAAGTTCAGGGTTAGATACTATTGACCAAATTGTTTGTGCAAACAATGCAATTGTGCCAATTATATATACATATGGTGGTGGTGCAACTGGTGTAGAACTACTTTCAAATTCCGATCCACTTCTTACTTTACCAACTGGTCTCGTTTTAGGAAACGGAGCGGCTGCAAATACTGTACAGATAATTGGAACTCCAACAGTTACAGTTAGTCAGACTACAATTTTTCAGTACACACTTAGAACTACTGGGAATGCAACTTGTAGCGAAACAATTATGATTGGAAAAGTAACAGTTGCTCCAAATGTTGTAATTGATTCCGCTGGAATACAAGCTGCAGTTCAAGATGTTTCTTGTTCTACAGCAGGCTTTACTCCTGATGGTCAAATTGGTCATCCAGTTTCCAACACATTATCTTCGTTTGTAACCGGTGGGGTTCAGGATACTGCTCAGGTTGATCGAGTATTTATTATAGGAGCGTCAACGAATGAAGATCATGGAGTATTCGATACTTATACCGTCACTGTAGATGGAGCTGATTATTCTTTTACAACCAATGATATTAATTCTGACGGCAATCCAGATCAAACTAAGGAGCAAATTGCAACTCAGCTTGCTAATCAAATTTCCGGAGGATCACCAAGTGTTACTGCAGCTTCAAATATTGGAGGTTTAGGATCTTTAGATATAACTGCCAACGTTCCTGGAGTAGCATTTACTTCTTCAGTTACCCATACAACGGACAATATAATAAGAGTTACTTTTGCAAACAATATAGTCGCATCGGATGTAGTTACTATAACAGCAGGGGGTTCATCTTACTCTTATACTGTAGCGGGTGGAAATACGTTATCAAATGTTGCATCTAGTTTAGCCACACTTATGGCGTCTAGCTCCACTGTAACTGCAACTGCCACAGGAGCAACTATTGATATTAGAACTTTAGCCGTTGGTTCTTTCGTTAACTTCTCTTCTACAGTTTCCTCATCAGCTATGACCATTTCAACTGATGATCGATCTACTGAGTTTACAAAATCTACAATTCAACAAAACTTTGAATCTACTTTTGTTTATTCGTGGAGTAAAGTTGGAGATGTTGGTTTTACCAATAATAATCTTGAAATTACAGGTTTATCTGAAGGTCAATATAATCTTACAGTTTCAATTAAAGGTCTTGGTAATGGATGTCAAGCATCAGCAGGTCCCTTTATTATTGAAAAACCAACTATAACAATTGGAACTGTAGTTGAAACTTGTGGTGGAACCGTAAATATTCCAATATCAGGTACCTTAACTACAGATCAGGTTTCTGGAACTGGAAATATATTGTCTGTAAATCTCTATCAAGGAACTGCAGGAGCTGCTCCTAGTTATTCTTTGTTTGATACAACAAGCTATGTTATTGGTTCTCTTACCAAGACATTTACTGAAAACCTACAATTTACAGGACTAACTCCTGGATTAAGCTACCGAGTAGAGGTTATTACTAATACTTGTTCTGAACCAGAGTTTTTAAATTTTGGTCCTATATCTGCTATTTTAGAAATTGATGAAAGCCTTATAGTAACTACTGATGAAATATGTGCTGGTGAAGCAGATGGAACTATAAGTGTTCCTTTAGGTGCCATAACTGGTGGTTCAGGAAGTTATGATTACCAATGGACAAGACTTTCTCCAAATCCTCAAGTAACCTACAATGTTAAAGATCTAAATGGAGTATCTGCTGGTTTTTATGAGTTGACTATTACAGATTCTAACATTGCAAATTGTACAGTCACTACCGTCGGATTAGTTGAAATTAAAGGGACAGATTCTCCAATAACAATAACTCCATCTAGTTTGAATGTTTTAGCTAACGAATGTGTATCTGGAACTGATGGTCAAATCGAAATAGATGTTGCTGGAACAAATACTGCCTGGATAGAATGGGAATATTTAGTTACAACAAGTTTAGGAGTGGTTTCCTCTTCTTTAAGTAGCTCAACTTTAACACCTAATAGAAGAAACCTTCTACCTGCTAATTTTCTTAATGAAGAATTAAATCCTACCGGAGGTTTTTCATCCTTTCAAAATCTTCCAGCTGGGGTATACAGAGTTAAGGTTTATTTGACGAACCCTTCTGTTAATCCTTGTGCTGATGTGTCTCAAGATTTTGTTATAACAGAGCCATCTCCTGTTTCAATAGCTGAATTAAGTGGAGCTAATGAACCACTTGTAACACAACCTCCACTTGCATGTTCTCCTAATGATATTTTACTTGGATCTATTCAAATTGCCCTATCAGGCGGGCAAGCTCCATATTTTTACAGTTTAGTAGGTGGTGAGCCAACCGAAGCTATTACTGGTTCAACATTTTTAAGAGACGACCTTCCTGCAGGTACCTATGATATAGTGATTTCCGATTCATCAGGTTGTGATGTCGTTGCAAATTACTTAACAATACCAACAATTGTCCTTACCGACCCTCCTGGAAATCCTTTAGTTCTCACCGAGGGTACGATTACACCAATTCCGTGCGAGGGCGGTACGGGACAATTTATTGTTGAAGCCGATGGAGGTTATTTTTCAGGATCTGTTACTACAACTACCTTCCCTGTAAGAATAGTTTCAACAGATGGATTATTCATTATAAATACTTCTATAAGTCCTGGTCAAGATATACTTGTAGAAAATGTTCCAAGGATTGGGAATTATGTTGTATCCGTTATTGATGAATCTGGATGTGTTCCCGATGCATCGATAACTGTTGCAATGACTTCTGCTGCTTCTTCCGATCTTTCTGCTAGCGCAGACTTAACTGGAGTTCAAGATTGTTCTTCTTCAACACCTAGTGCAAACGGTCCAGTAATTAAACTAAATGGTGGAATTAGTGGAGGTGTTGCGCCTTATACTATTAAGTGGGAGAGAAGATCACAATTGGAGTTGGATACATTTTCAATTTCCTTTACTGGATCGGTTTCTTCAACTGAGACAGGAAACTTTGGAGTAGAAATAAATGGTACTACCTATACTTCGTCAATTACAGTAAATAATACAACCAGTATTTTAGATTTAGCAGTTGATTTAGCAGTTATAATTAATAACGATCCCACGTTGGAAGCTTATATAAGTGGGTCGAGTATTGTAGTTAGATCTCAGACAATTGATTCTGCTAAAGCTTTATCAATTGTATCTGTTTACGGTTTAAGAATGAGTTTGTCTCCAATAACAATAACAGCTCAAACAGTTTGGAATGAAGTTTCAAACACTGCCGGTCAAGAAGTCCTAACAGGACTAAATATTGGTTACTACAGAGGGATTATTTCTGACTCTTCTGGTTGTGGGGGAAGTGTTTTAGTTGAAAATCTGACTCAAGGAGGTTATGTATTTGGAATTGATGATCCTAGTAAGTTACAAATTCAGGATGTTGAATTTGAGGATATTACTTGTGTTAAAAGTACAGCTTCGATAAGTTTCAAATTAGGTAACGGACAATTTGATTTGATACCTGATCCGACAGTTTTTGAATTTACTTTAAATGGAAACCCTCTTCAAAGTACTATATCTAACGGTTCTTCTATATCGCTAACTCCTTCTAGTTCTTTAGTTACAAACGTTCTTTCTGGAAACACATACACCCCTAATTTATCTACAAATATTGTATTGATTCAGAATCTTCAACCTAACTCATACAATTTGGAAGTTAAAAATACACAAACAGGTTGTGTAGTTTTACTTGGTTTTACTATTGAAGATTTACTTCCTATTAAATACTCAGGAGTAACAGACTTTACAATAAGCGCTTGTTATGACAGCTATCAAGATCCATTTTTTGATCAATTCCTTGTAAGTGGAGGAACTCCATATTTGGACTCATCTGGGCAGCCATATTATGGTCTGACCTGGACATACTACCCTGATCCTAATTCAACAGCAAATTCAACGGTATTTAGTAGTTTAAGTAATAATGTTGATTTTTATCCATTACCTGGAGTATATCAATTGGGTATTAAAGATAAAAACGGTTGTACTATAGTTGATCAAAATGGAAATACTGCAAATGTTGAATTTAGTTTTGTAGCAGAATTTAATGATATTTTAGTTTCTGGTGTTGCAGACTCTACAGGTGCTTTTAGTTCTCCGGTAAGTTGTCAGTTAGATGCTGCAGACGGAACTATAGCTGTTTCTGTTCAAAATCAGGACGGTTCATCGGCTCCACCTTACGAAATAACTTGGGAGATTCAGGGTGCAGAATTAAATGATAATGAAGCAATTTTATTGTTCCAGGGTGTTTCAGCATCCGTCGATAGTTTAGAGGTTTATTCAGTTTTAATTAATGATATTCCATTTACGTATACAACTCAAACACCAAATGAATCTATTGTTTCGGTAGTTCAAGAAATGGCTCAGGTTATTGATAATTCTCCTCAGTACAGTACTTCTGTTGAATCTGCTCCAAATGGAGGAATAACCCCTCAAGATGTACAGATCAGAATAAATTCAGTTTCAGGTGCTTCAATTACCCTAGAGATTGTTTCAAAAAGCACACGCCTTCAAATGTTAAATTCGTCGGTTAGTTCTGCTAACTGGACTCCTTTGGATGGAACTAATGGTTCGATTAATTACACTGGATATACAAGTCTAAATAATTTAGCTGAAGGAAATTACAGATATACAATTACCCCAGCAGGTCTTTCTAACTGTGTAGGTTCTAATCTTTCCCAAAATAATGAGATTCGAGGAGTTATTTCGGTATTAGACGAGAACGTTTTACAAATTCGTCAAGGACCAAATGTTAGTCCTGAATTATGTAGCGGTCAACCTGGTACTATTTTTATTGATGTTTTTGATGGAGCAACAGGTCCATTATCATTTTTCTATAATGGTAGCCTTGTGGTTAGTCAACAAGTTGGTGAAGATCAGTACAATCTTGAAATTGATGCTCCTGTTACTTCTGCTCGACTTGAAATATTAAACAATGCTGGCTGTGGAATTGCAAGACAAATTAATGTTGGAATAGGTGATCCATTATTTGATTTCACCTCAATTAGTTTTCAGCAATCTTCACAATATATTGCGAGAGAGGATATTACTTTTAGAGATTTATCAGAAAACGAATATGATTCATTTGAGTTTATTTTTGGAGATGGTACTCAAACTGAGCGGTTAGAAAGAAATCAACCGGATCCAATAACACATGAATATGCTGTATCAGGAACATATTATGCTACGTTAAGAATTTTTAATGAAATTGGATGTGTAGCTGAGATAACGCAAACAATTAAAATAGGTAAAGGGTATAATGTCTTATCTCCAAATGTATTTACACCTAACGGCGATATATACAATCAATGTTTCAAACCGTTATTTAACGGTTTAGTTGAAGTTACATTTAGAGTTTATGATGCTCAAGGAGCTATCCTTTATGAAGAAATAGGTGTACCTCCAGTAGATCCAACAAAAGATGCATTAACTCTAACTGGATGGTGTGGTCCTGATTTATCTTCAGACGATGGTAAAGAAATAGTAACTCCATATTTTATTTATACTCTTGAAGGGAAAACAATAGATGATGTTGAAGTTTTTAGAGATGGAACATTTATACTTTTAAGATGATAATATGAAAAAGATTAACTACATATTATTAGTTCTGCTGTTTATTTTTAAATTATCAGCCCAAGATGATTTGATTATAAGCCATTCTAGGTTTATGCAAAAATCCAATCCTAGTTTTATGGGTTTAAATAATATGAATAAAACAGGTGTATTATATAATAGTGTTGGTTTAGTTTCAAATCAAGGTATAGAAAGTAGATATTTTTTCGGTTCCCTTTCATTTGATTCAGATTATTTTTCTTTGGGAGTTGACATGTATTCATATACGATGGATAACGCTGGTTTAGTATACACCAAACCTTCACTAAGTTTTATATATAAAATACAACTGGATAATCAAGACTTTTTCTTACCCTCAATCACCTTGGGGATGGGAAGCTCCAAGTTAGATACTAGTAAGTTAATATTTGAAGACCAATTATCTCTTGTTTCAGGTTATCTTCAAGCACTTTCAAATGACCCTCTTGCACCATTAATTGGAGATGCTAGTTATTTAGATTTGGGAGCATCATTTATAATTCATTCAGATAAATATATTGTAGGGTTTAGTGCCCAACATCTTAATCAGCCAAATATATCTTTTAACAAAGAAAATGAAGAGTATAAAATGCCAATACGTTTTTCTTTACAAGGAGGTTATGAATTTGACATAAACCCATACGATCAAGGATTTTTACCAAGATATTCAACACTCTATGCGTTTACTAATATTTCAAAATCCGCATATAGTACTGATATATATCTTTCACAAGAATTTCAATTTGGGGAATTTTCTGTTGGTTTAAATGAAGTAATGAAAAGTACAGAAAGCTTTTCTATGTTGAATGTTGGAATTTCAGTCGCATTATCATATGAAAATTTTGAATTTGGTACGTTATATAATTTCCCATCAAGGAAAGATCCAGCAAAAGCATATTCTCCAAGTACATTTGAAGTATTTCTAACTTTTGATTTCAGTCCATACCTGAGAAATAGGAGAGGGGATTATAGAAGGTTAAGTATTGATAATTATTACTAATCTCTAAAAACTTTATTTGGAAATACAACAGGGCTTTCAATTCCGTTTTTGCCAACTGTTGAAATTCCAAAAAAGAAATTATCAATTACAATTCCATCTAGGGTATATTGAGACACATCACCTAGATACCGACTATTTTGCCATATAGGACTTGTTGTGTCTCTCCAATAAACTTTATAACCTTCAATAGTTATATTATCAATTTTTTCCCACTTCAATTTTGCAGAAGGCTCGACTACTCCTCCTATGGAAAGTGATTTCACAGATGGAGGAGCCCATGCTATACTTGCAAGGTTTATAGCATTTACTGCCGTAAGTTTAGCAGTATATTTAAAATCTACTCCCTCCAATACATCACCATAGTTTATTCCATTTTCAGTTCTAATATCTTGATGTTGACGATTATAATTCTCATGAGCTTCCATTATCCTTACTCCGGCATATCCCATATCGTTAAAAGGACGATGATGACCACCTCTTCCAAACCTATCTAATCTGTAAATTAGAAGAGGATTCATTTCTGGCATATATTTTTTTACTGTTTTGTGAATATATCTTGCTAGCTGTCTTGATATCCCATCAACTTCTCCACCGTAAAATCGTCTAGCTTTTCTTTCTTTTTCAGATTCAGTTGGAGGAGTTGGCTCAGAGAAAATTCTAAAAGTTCTATTATCAATCACACCATCAACTCCCTCAATATTTCCTATCATATCATTGTTTAGTATACCTATAATCTCCCACTTGTTTTTTTTAGCATAATCGGAAAGTCCTTTTCCACCGAAAAGACCCTGCTCTTCCCCAGATAAACCAACATAAATTATACTATTATCAAATTGATATTTTGATAAAACTCTAGCAGCTTCAATTGTACCTGCCATTCCAGAAGCATTATCATTTGCTCCAGGAGAATCATCCATATAATTTGTGGGGTCAGAAATCCTTGAATCAATATCCCCACTCATAATAATATATCTATTTGGATATTTTTTTCCTTTTTGGATTGCTAATACATTATTAATCCATGTAGGATTTATGATTCTTGGTCCATCCTTTTTAGTATAATAATTTTTTTGGTAAAAAACCTCTAGACAATTACTACAACTTTTTGAAATAGCATCAAACTCTGATTTTATCCATCTTCGAGCAGCTCCAATTCCACGTGACTTTGAGATAGTATCACTTAAAGTATGTCTGGTTCCAAAATTTGCTAAAACAGTAATATCATTTTTTATTCTTTCAACACTAACCTGATTTATTATTTTGTAAAAATCACTTTCGCTTTGAGCGTTTGAAAAGTTAAAAAAAAGGAACGATGATATTATTAGAGTTTTTCTCATAATTTTTTTTAAAAAATACAAAAAAACATTAAAACTTATAGTCTTAAATAAGCCAAAATATAAAATCAGTTTTTAATATTCTCAGATAATTTTGATGAGAAAGCATAGGTAAGAGAAAAAATACTAATTGTGCTTACAATGGCTATAATTTTTTGAATAGTAACTGATTCTGATAACGCTTCTGGACTTTTCATCGCATCTTCAAGAAAAAATTGATAAAATACATATAAAAAAGTGAATAATAAATATCCGAGAGTAACCAATGTATACTTATTGTGAACAGTACTTTTAAATAAAAGAATGACGTACAAAATAGACGCTGGAACCATAAGTCTAAAAGCATTTTTAGCAAAAAACCCATGAAGCTCTTGGAAAAGATCGTGAGGAGTCAATCCAACGCCGGCAAAACAAAAAGAGCCAATAAAAAAAAAAAAACTTCCAGCTAAAGATAGAGGGTATAGCATTTTGTCATCCTTAAAAAGACGAGGCACAAATAAAAACCCAATTCCAGATGCGGCATAGAAAAACATTGCTGTATTGCAAATAAAAGAAGAAAGAAAATTTATTTCTCCAGATCTACTCATATATCCTCCCAAATCACTTAAATAGTTTTTTGAAAAAGAATACCCAACTTGATTGGGGTCAAATATATTTCCACCGGGATATAAAAAACTTGCTATAAAAACGCTAACAATAAAATATATTGATACAAACCTAATTAAGTATACCGTCCAGAATTTTATCATTATAACTTGTACTCATTTTCCTTAATAACTGAATCAGCTATTTTGTTTTTTAATTCAACAATATTTGGATATTCCTCGTATCTAGTCATCAAGTCAATACTTTTAAGTAATCCATTTTTTTCCTTTTCATTTGAAATACTTAAAATTATCTCTTTAGCTTTATTACCTACTTTTTCTATTGAGTTGAATATAAATAATTGAGTCATCTCTCTATGAGTTTCACTATAATTTTTATTATTCCTATTACAATTTTTGATTGTCCTTAAAAGTATTGATTCAGAAAAATAGGATTCAATTAAAATATCAGATAGTCCCAAAAGAATCATTTGATGTTTTTCAAGATCAGACCCATACTTCTGAAAAGCAGCACCAGTCAAAAGTAAAAATATATCTTTAATATTTTGAACTAGTAATTGTTCTTGAGAAAAAATTGAATCATGTAACGGCTTTTCAAAAGAACTAGTTTTTACTTTTTCAACAATACTCATCACTAAATTCATTATATCCAAATGACCTTTTGCTGCTTTTTTTAATAACATTCCAACAGAAACCATTCTATTGATTTCATTTGTTCCTTCATAGATTCTTCCAATTCTTGAATCTCTCCAAGCCGCCTCCATTGGTGTATCTGCTGAAAACCCCATCCCTCCTAAAATCTGAATTCCTTCATCAGAGCAATTCTGCATTGATTCCGAACAGAAAACTTTTACCATAGAGCATTCTATTGCAAATTCTTCTAATCCTTTTAGTTCTGATTCTTGATGAGATTTCCCCTGGTCTCTTAAAAACTCAATGTGATCCTTAATATCCGAGGCAGCACGATAACACCCAGATTCACATGCGTAGAGGTTTGCTGACATTATAGCAACTTTTTCTTTTATAGCACCGAATTGAGAAATTGGGGTTTTGAATTGTACTCTTTCGTTTGCATATTTTACAGCACCGTTTATTACTCTTCTTTGGGCATCAATAACTGCTACTCCTAATTTTATTCTACCTGCGTTAAGAGCGTTCATGGCTATTTTAAAACCTTCTCCTCTTCCTGCCAGCATATTTTCAATCGGAACTTTGGTTTCGTTAAAGAAAACCTGTCTAGTTGATGAAGCGTGGATACCAAGTTTCTTTTCTTCTTCTCCAAGAGTAATTCCGTTATCATAATCTGCTGGAACAATAAAGCCTGTTATATTTTTATCATCTTCTATTCTAGCAAAAACTATGAAGATACTAGCAAAACCAGCATTGCTAATCCACATTTTTTGTCCAGAAATCAAATAATTTTTTTTATCTTTTGAAAGTACAGCTTTTGTCTTTCCTGAATTTGCATCTGAACCCGCTCCAGGTTCAGTTAAACAATATGAGCCAAACCATTTTCCAGATGCAAGATTAGGTATGTATTTTTGTTTTTGCTCTTCTGTTCCGTAAAGTGTAATTGGAAGGATTGCAATCCCTGTGTGAGCGCCATAAGCTGTAGACAAAGAACCAGTAGCTGAAGAAATATAATCACAAACTAACATGGTTGAAACAAAATCCATTCCAAGACCTCCATACTCTTCTGGAACAGAAACTCCAAGGAATCCGAGCTCGCCTGCCTTTTCCATTATTTCTTTTGTGAATTCGTAATCTTTATTTTCAAAACGTTCTTTGTGCGGCCATACTTCCCGATCAATAAATTCTTTAACGGAGTCCTTCATCATTAGTTGCTCCTCTGAAAAATCTTCAGGGGTAAAAATTGATTCATTAGCGCTAGTTTTTTGGACTATAAACCCTCCACCTTTAACTATTTCTTTTGTTATATCAGTTTCCATTCTTATGTTGTATTAATATGTTTTGACTTTCTGTATTTATTATATCTGTAACCTTAAAAAAATTAATAATCTCAGTACTTGTTAGTTGTTTTGAAATGCATTTATTAAACTCTAAAACAAATTTTTTTGATATCTCTCTTTTTTCTAATCCAAGTTTAGTCAAGTAAACTAACCTACCTCTACCATCTTTTGGGTTAATTCTTCTTTCGATAAAACTTCTGTCCTCTAATGAATTCAGTAATCTAGATAAACTAGTATTCTCCATGCCCATTTTTGGACCAAGAGCAGTTGAAGGGGTTCCATCTGGTTCAATGCTGAGTAATGCAAAACCTGTTGCCATTGTAGAATCAAATTTACAAGCGGTTTTATTGTACATATTACTCACACTCTGCCAAGTGGACCTAAGAGCATAATCAAAAGTGATTGTTTTTTCCATTTATTAAATTCAAATATAATAAAAATTACTATGCGTGCATAATAAAAATTTAGTAATTTTTATTTTTTAATTTATGTAAATGAAATGTCCATTTAATAATTTTAAGGCTTAAAAAACGTAAGCCTCTATTGATTTTTATCAATTCAATATTTTTTAATAAAGTTTAGTTGAATCAGCCGAAGGAAATCACGCTTGCTCTAAGAATAAATTTTTTCAACTAGATGTAGATATTTTGATTTAATAACTTTCCTTTTTAGTTTCATGGTTGGCGTAAGTAATCCGCTTTCAATTGTCCAAGCTTTAGGTGTTAATTCAAACTTTTTAATTTTTTCCCATTGACCGAATTTTTGGTTGTGAAAATCAATGTCTTTTTGAATAGCATTAATCAAATCTAGATTTTCACAAATATTATCAAAAGACTCAGTTATGTTTTTTTCTTTAACCCATATTTTTAGATATTCAAAATTTGGCTGAATTAATGCCGCTGCCATTTTTTCACCTTCACCAACAACCATTATTTGTTCAATGAACAAAGATTGTTTCATTTCTCCTTCAATTACAGCTGGAGCTATATATTTACCTCCAGAAGTTTTAAACATTTCTTTCTTTCTATCTGTTATTTTTAAAAACCCCTCAGAATCAATAATACCAATATCTCCTGTATGGAAAAAATCTCCTGACATAACCTCCTCTGTTTTCTTATCTTCTTTGTAATAACCCATCATTACATTAGGTCCTTTACATAGTATTTCTCCGTCTTCTGCAATTTTTACTTCAACTCCATCAACTAACTTACCAACAGTTCCAATTTTAAAACCGCCATCTCTCATGTCATTAAGAGAAACTGCAGGTGAAGTTTCGGTCAAGCCGTACCCTTCTACAATAGTCATTCCGGCTGCAGTAAATACCCTTGCTAATCTTGGCTGAAGAGCTGCGCTTCCAGAAGCTATAAGTTTTAGGTTTCCTCCTAGGGCCTCTTTCCATTTCGAAAGAATCAGCTTTTGAGCAACTGCAAGTTTAAGGGAGTAGAGTAGGCCATTTTTTCCATAGGGTTCATATTTTAATGCAATATCTACGGCCCAATAAAATAACTTTTGTTTTAGGCCATCTAACTCTTCGCCTTTAGAATAAATTTTATCATAAACTTTTTCTAGAAGACGAGGAACTGCTGTCATTATTTCAGGTTTAATCTCTTTAAGATTATCACTTATAGTTTCTAACGATTCAGCAAAATAAACTTTGATACCGTTATATAAGTAACTGTAGAGTACAACTCTTTCAAACACATGGCATATAGGTAAAAAGCTTAAAGCGCTTTCTTTTCCTGCTTCAAATGGAAATCTATTTGAGGTTGAAAGGACATTTGAAACAATATTATTGTGACTTAGCATTACACCTTTTGGAACTCCAGTTGTACCCGAAGTATATATAATTGTAGCGAGATCATTAGGTTTTACTTTTGATTTTTGTATTTTAATAAAATCAAGATCTATATTACCAGAATCAATTAATTCATTCCAATTACTACAATTATCAATTTTGTCAAAAGAATATATATTTTCAAGACTATTAACTTCATTTTTTATTGCATAAACTTTTTTATACACTTCTATGTCGCTGACAAAACAAAATTTACATTCTGAATGATTTAAAATATATAAATAGTCTTTAGATGAGATGGTAGGATAAAGAGGAACATTTATGGCTCCAATTTGAGATAAGCCAACATCTATAATCGACCATTCTGATCGATTTGTTGAAGAGATCATAGCAATTTTATCACCAGGTTCGACTCCCAATTTTAATAGAGAAGAGCTTATGTGATTAGCTTTTTCTAAGTAATCATATGTTGAAATGCTTTCCCACTTTCCATTATTTTTTGTATTTAAGATATTATCAAGTGGATGATTAATTTTAGCATATTCTAAAAAATCAAAAATTCTAGTAGGCTTCATGTGTTTATTTTTCACATGTAAAGTACAAATTAATTATATCAAATTAAAAAAAATGATTTTACTTGTTTTTTTTAAGCCAGTAATTTGCATTTTCAAAAGCCTTAATCCAGGGAGATACTTCATCATTTTTACGATCCTTGGGATAATATGCCCAATTCCATGGAAAAGTTGAGCGTTCTAAATGAGGCATCATAACAAGATGTCTTCCGTCATTATTAGTTAGCATAGCTGCATTATGGTCAGATCCGTTTGGGTTAGCTGGATAGTTTTTATAGTGATAGGTTCCTGGTATTTGATAATTATTTTTTGATCCAGGAAGATGAAATTTTCCTTCTGCGTGAGCAGCCCAGATTCCTAACGTACTTCCTTCAAGCCCTTTTAACATAATAGATGGAGAATCGAGAATATCAACAGAAGTGAATACACATTCAAATTTTCCAGAATCATTTTGAAGCATTTTAGGTTTGTTTTCTAATTCAGGTGTTAAAAGACCCAATTCAATAAATAATTGACATCCATTACAAACTCCAAGTGATAAAGTGTCTGTTCTTTTAAAAAAACGATCTAAACTTTTTTTAGCCTTTTCATTATAAATGAAGGATCCTGCCCATCCTTTTGCAGACCCTAGAACATCTGAATTAGAAAACCCACCAACAGCCACAATAAATTTAAATTCAGAAAGATCAGAATAACCATTGATTAAATCTGTCATGTGAATATCAGTAACTTCAAAACCAGCAATTTGCATTGCATAAGCCATCTCTCTCTCCGAATTACTTCCTTTTTCTCTTATTACGGCAGCTTTAATTTTTTTCTCAGATGAATTTGTAGGCATTTTACCCGTAAATAAACTTGGAAATGTGAAGTTTAAAATTTGCTTTTTATAATTTTTAAATCTCTCTAACGAAAGATCATTTAAGGTTTGATGACTATCTAAATCTGTAGATGTTTTAAACCATAAATCTCTGTAGTGATTTATGTCAAATTCGATAATACTATTACTATGTTCAATTGTAACTTTTTCAGATAAATTAATTTCTCCTAATTTCAAACATTTAATCCCTAATTTATTGAAATAAACTACTAAATCTGAATTTGACTGAATAATGATTCCTGGATTTTCAAAAAACAGATTTTCGTTAATTATATTTAAATTGTTAAGCTTAACAGCTGCTCCTGTCTTTGGAGTTGAAAAAAACATTTCTAAAAGGGTAGTTAAAAAGCCACCAGAGCTAATGTCGTGACCTGATGAAATTTTACCATCTTTTACTAAATCTTGAACAGCATTAAAAGCAGTTTTAAAATACAAAGTATCCTTGATAGTAGATGCTTTTTTACCTATTTTGTTTTGAATTTGCGCAAATGCGGTTCCACCTAAAAATAAATTATCAGATGAAAAGTCAACATAGTATAAAGACCCACCCTTAATATCAATATTAGGAGTTACAATTTTTTTAATATCAGAACAATGTGCTGTTGCAGAAATTATCACTGTACCTGGAGCAGTAACATCTCCATCTGCATACTTCTGTTTCATTGATAATGAATCTTTACCAGTCGGAATATTAATACCTAATTCTTGAGCAAAATTGGAACAAGCCTCTACGGCTTTGTATAGTCTAGCGTCTTCTCCAGGGTTATTACAAGGCCACATCCAGTTTGCAGATAGTGATATGGAGTTTATTTTATTTTCAAGAGGAGCAAAAACAATATTAGTTAGGGCTTTAGCAATTGCGTTTAAACTCCCTTTAGAGGGGTCAATTAAACCAACTACAGGAGAATGACCAATACTAGTTGCTATTCCCTCTTTGCCTTTATAGTCCAAGGCAATAACTCCACAATTACTTAGCGGTAATTGAATAGCTCCTACAGTCTGTTGTTGAGCAACTCTTCCTGTGACGCATCTGTCAACTTTATTGGTTAGCCAATCTTTACATGCAACACCCTCTAACATTAATATCCTAGATAAAACTGTCTTTGGATTTCCGCTTAAATCAATTTCACTAAATTCTGTTAGTTTATTATTGTCTTTGATTTTTGTTTTAGGAGAGTTTCCGAAAAGGAAATTTAATTTTAAATCAATTGGTTTTTCATTTGTTTTTTTATTAATAAAAGAGAAATGTTCATCACCAGTAACTTTTCCAACCTCATACATAGGGGCTCTTTCACGTAAGCAAATATTTTTTAGTGTTTCTAAATCTTTGGAAGAAATTATTAATCCCATTCTTTCTTGAGATTCATTCCCAATTATTTCCTTATCTGATAAAGTAGGATCTCCGATAGGGAGATTATTAATTATAATTTCACCTCCTGTTTCTTCAACCAGTTCTGATAAGCAATTTAAGTGACCTCCTGCTCCATGATCATGAATGGAAATGATTGGATTTTTAGTTTGTTCACATAGACTTCGAATTGCATTTGCAACTCTTTTTTGCATTTCAGGATTTGAGCGTTGAATGGCATTTAGCTCAATACCACTTTCAAAGGCTCCAGTGTCAGCAGAAGACACAGCGGCACCACCCATTCCAATCCGATAATTGTCACCACCCAAAATTACAATTATATCTCCTTTTTCGGGAGTGTATTTTTTTGAATGATCACTGTTCGCAAATCCAACACCTCCAGCTTGCATTATTACTTTATCATATCCTATTTTGATACCATTTTCTTCGTGTTCAAAAGTCAATAACGATCCTGATATTAATGGCTGTCCAAATTTATTTCCAAAATCTGATGCACCGTTAGAAGCTTTTATTAAGATATCAAGTGGAGTTTGATATCTCCAATTTCTCTCTGGAAATTGATTTTCATAGGCCTTATTATTTGTTGCTCTTGAATAAGGTGTCATGTAAACAGCTGTTCCTGCTAAAGGTATTGATCCTTGTCCACCAGCCATACGATCTCTTATTTCACCTCCGGATCCGGTTGCTGCTCCATTAAATGGTTCTACAGTTGTTGGGAAGTTGTGAGTTTCAGCTTTTAATGAAATCACACTATTTATTTCTCTTTTTATATAAACACTCGGTTTAGATCCACTTGAGGGAGCAAATTGCTCAATTTTTGGCCCCTTAATAAATGCAACATTATCTTTGTAAGCAGAAATGATTCCATTCGGATTTTTTTTAGATGTTTTCTTTATCCAATCAAAAAGTGAATCTTTTTTTAATATTCCATCAATTTCAAACTCGCCATTAAAAATCTTGTGTCTGCAGTGTTCGGAATTAACTTGAGAAAAACCAAAAACTTCTGAATCAGTTAATTCTCTTCCTAATTTTAGTGCTAAACTTGTTAAATACTGAATTTCATTTTTATTTAATGCTAAACCCTCTTTTTGATTGAATTGATCTATATTTTTAATATTTAAAATAGGCTCTGGTTTATCATTTAGTTTGAATAAATTTTGATCGAGGTTAATGAACTTTTGCTGAACCATCGAGTCAAAATTTATTAAAACTTTATCTAAAAAATATTTTTCAATCCTGAGTATATTATAAACCCCCATGTTTTGGATTATTTCTACTGCATTTGTACTCCAGGGTGTTAACATGTTTGCTCTGGGACCTATAAAATTTCCAACAACGATTTTTTCCAATAATGGAGAACTATTGTTAAACAACCAACTTAATTTTTCTTGCGTTTTTTGATTTAAAATAGAGGTACTCTGTACGGCATAAATTACTTTACTTTTATCTCCAAAAAAACGAATCATATTATAATGTATAGGCCAGTAAAAATACTTTTTTAAAAAACTAATACATTGTATTGAATAAAATATATTTTAAAATTTATTCACAGTTTTTTTTCAAGTTGAGCTACATAAAAGCCGTCAAATCCTGTTAAATGAGAAAAAAATGTCCTTTCTTTTATGTTAACAAAATTGGTTCCAGCCTTAGTGTTTAAAAATTTTTCAACTTGAATCTTGTTTTCCTGTTTAAATATTGAACATGTTGCGTAAATAAGTTGACCTCCAGGCTTAACATATTTTGACCAATAATTTATTAGATACTGCTGAGTATTATTCAGTTTTTTTATTTTTTTTGGATTCATTTTCCATTTAGTATCAGGATTTCTTTTAAGAACTCCAAGCCCGCTACAAGGAGCGTCAATTAAAACTCTATCAGCTTTTCCAATCAAATTTGTCAGATTATTCATCTCAGTAATATTGAATGTTTTAATTATTTTAACACCATTTCTTTTGGCTCTTTTATTTAACTCTACTAATTTAAAATCATGTTTGTCAAAGGCTATAATTTTGCCTTTATTTTCAATAATAGCAGCCATATGTATACTTTTTCCTCCAGCTCCAGCACAAGCATCTATAATTGTCATCTCTGGCTTTAAATCGCATAAAAAAGCAACTTTTTGCGAGTTTGCATCTTGAATTTCGAAATATCCTAATTTATAGGACTTTAGATTAGTCACTTTGCTGTATTCACATAAAACCAAGGCTTCTGGATATTCTTTTTTTGATAAGGTTTCTATATTTTCATCTTTGAGAATCTTTTTTAATTCCAAAATGTTTGTTTTCAATGAATTACATCTTAGAACTAGCGATGATCTTTTGTTAAAAGCATTTACTTCCTTATTCCATATATTCTCACCAAAATCATTAAGCCCCATTTCGTCTAACCAATCGGGGATTGATTCGTTAATTTTTCTATTATCAAGTATTTCATTTTCCCTTTTTAAAATTTCTTCAGAATTTATATTTGAAAACTCTATAAAATTTGGAATAGTTTGACCTTTTAAAACTATGGCACAACCCAAAATTTTCCATAAATCTTTTTTGGATGTTAACTCTTCAATATTTGAACAGTATCCATACTTTCTAATCCACCTTACAATATCATAAATCGTTGATGAAACGATTTTTCTATCACGTGCACCCCATTTTTTATTTTCATCAATTAGTTTATCAACAACTTTTATTGCTCGTTTATTACCTAAAAAAATCTCTTCTAAACCACTAATTACTCCAGTTAGTAGGTTATGGTGCCATTTCATTATATCAAAATTTAAATTTGTTGAAGTTGAACTAAGTTATAGTAAGCTTCTTTTTTAGAAAGAAGTTGACTGTGAGATCCACTTTCAATGATCTTGCCATTTTGCATAACAACTATAAGATCTGCTGTTTGAATAGTGGAAAGTCTATGGGCAATTACAATAGCTGTTCTACCTTTCATTATATATTCTAGGGCTTCTTGAACTAATTTTTCTGATTCTGTATCTAAGGATGATGTAGCTTCATCTAAAATCAAAATTTGAGGATTTTTAAGTATAGCTCTAGCTATAGAAATTCTTTGTTTTTGACCTCCAGATAATTTATTCCCACTCTCCCCAATGTTGCTTTCATACCCATTTTCCATATGCATGATGAAATCATGGGCATTTGCAGCTTTTGATGCCTTGATTATCTCTGAATCAGATGCATTTTTTTTTCCAATAATTAAATTATTTTTTATACTATCATTAAAAAGTATCGAATCTTGAGTTACAATTCCAACCATTTTGTTGAGGGATTTTTTTTTGATTTCTGGAAGCTCCACACCGTCAATCTTTATTGATCCACTTTGAACATCATAAAAACGAGCTAAAAGATTTGCTATTGTTGTTTTCCCACTTCCTGATTGCCCAACTAAAGCGACTGTTTCACCTTTTTGGATTACTAAATTCAAATTTGATAAAATAATTTGATTGTCATACGAAAACTTAACATCTTTAAATTCTATTTTTGAATTTAAAGATGTTTTATCGATGGCATCAACTTTATCCTTTAGTGAATTTTCAGCTTCAAGTATCTCAATAATTCTGGCTGCAGCAGCATCTCCTTTTCTAATACTAAAAATAGATTTACTTATTGCCTTTGCTGGCGTGAGTATATTATATGCTAATCCGATAAAAACTAAAAAAGTACTTCCTTTAATGGATTGATCTATCAAAACCATTTGTCCTCCGTACCATAGTAAAACTCCAATGACTGAGATTCCGAAAAATTCACTGCTAGGGGCAGCTAAATTTGCTCTGTGGAGTAAACGATTAGAATAATTAAAAAATCTATTTGTAGAATTTTGAAATTTATTTATGAATGAATCACCAGCTCTAAATATTTTTATAATTTTTTGACCATTAATGGTTTCATCAATGATGGATAAAAAATAGCCTTGTTCTTTTTGTACTAGATCAGAATCTTTTCTTAGTTTTTTTCCAATTAGTGAAATGAAAAAACCAGAAATAGGAATAAATATTATTACAAATAAAGTAAGCTGAGAGCTAATTGTGAACATTGCAATTATTGTAAATATAATAGTTAGTGGTTCTCTTATTAAAAGCTCTAGAATTGACAAGAAAGACACCTGAACTTCTAGAACATCTGCAGACATTCTTGCCATTAAGTCTCCTTTTCTTTTTTCTGAAAAAAAAGCAACTGGTAAATTAATTATTTTATCAAAAATTGCATTTCGGATGTCTTTCAACACCCCGTTTCGAAGATATGTTATAAAAAATAATGCTAAATAATTAAATAGATTTTTAAGAAGAAATAAAACTATTACTAAGCTAACAACATATATTAAAGTAGTTCCAATGTTTTTATCTAATTGATAATTCACTTGAAAACTTAACCAGTCTTCAATGTATGACTTAAAAGAATTAAATTCAGAATATACTGGCTCTGTAGTATTTTTCTTAGTGTCTTGAAAAAGCACTTCTAGTAACGGAATAAAAGCTATCATCGAAAGGGCACTGAAAAATGCATATAAAACATTGAAAAATATATTTAAAAAAGCATACCCTTTGTATGGTATTGCATATTTTAATATTTTTTTAAAAAACTCCATTTTATAAATTTAAATCAAAAATAATTGAGTCAATTTTTTTGTCTAATTCTTTTTCGGTTAATTCCCAATTATCGTTTTTGAAGGTTTTTGAATTAACACTAAAGTAAAACTTAATTTTCGGCTCAGTTCCACTAGGGCGGATTGCAATCTCACTACCGTCCTCAAGAATAAATATAATTACATTTGATGTTGGAAGGTCGATCTTGTGTTTCATTTTATTTTTTAAATCTATTTCAATAGAAGTCAAGTAATCCTTAATTGAATTTACAGATTGATTATTTATACTTTTTGGAGAATTATCTCTGAAATTCTTCATCATTTTTTTTATTTTTTTTTCTCCGCTAATACCGTCCAGTTTATAACTTATCAAACGTTCTTTATGGGGACCATATAATTTATAACATTCAATCATATAATCGAAGATATTCTTATTTTTAAACTTAAGTATTGCCGCAATTTCACATATTAAAAGCGCTGATGTTACGGCATCTTTGTCTCTAATTTTATCCCCAATTAAGTATCCAAAACTCTCTTCACCTCCAAATATAAAATTTTGAGTTTTTCTTTCTTCAATTTCTTTCCCAATCCACTTGAAGCCAGTTAATGTTGATAGACACTGTATTCCATAATGAAGTCCTAATTTATTCATTACTGGAGAAGAAACAATAGTAGAAGCAATATAGTCTTCAGATTTTAAAAGTCCCATTTCTTTTCTTCTATCTAGTAAAAAGTTAGCCATTATTAGCATAGTTTGGTTACCATTTAGAATATAAAATTTACCTTTTTCATTTTTAACGGCGATCCCAAGTCTGTCCGAATCCGGATCTGTACCTATCACAATCTCTGCATCTTCCTTTTCAGCTAATTTAATAGCAATTTTAAGTGCTTCAGGCTCTTCGGGGTTTGGAGATTTAACCGTTGGAAAATTTCCGTCAGGTTTTGATTGTTCATTAACTACAATTAAAGATTTATGTCCTGCTTTTTTTAATACTTCTGGAATTGAAATGATTGATGTTCCATGAAGAGGGGTAAATACTATTTTGAGATTATCAGATTTTACTTGATCTTGTTTGCCAAGCTCTAAACAAGTATTTATGAAAGCATCGTCTAACTCCTTATATATAAGATGAAATTTGTCCGTTGATCCCCTAAAAATTATGTCACTATAATTAATCGAATTGATTTGATCCATCAATTCTTGATCATAAGGTGGGACCAGTTGACCGCCATCTTTCCAGTAGACTTTATATCCATTATATTCTGATGGATTATGAGATGCAGTTAAAACAATTCCACAATTTGCTTTAAGATATCTAACAGAATATGAAAGCTGTGGAGTAGTTCTTAATGACGAAAATTGATAAACTTCTATGCCATTACCTAAAAATACATTTGAAACTATTTTTGAATAAATATCATTGTTATTTCTACAGTCAAATGCAATAACAACTCTAATGTTTCCTTTAGGGAATTTATTTTTAAGAAAATCCGAAAGTCCTTGAGTTGCTTTTCCTAAAGTATATTTATTTATTCTGTTAGTACCAACACCCATGACCCCTCTCATGCCTCCTGTTCCAAACTTTAGATCTTTATAAAAGGAGTCTTCTAATTGATCAGGGAAATTAAAAAGTGTTTTTACATGATTTTGTGTTTCATTATCAAAAGGAGATTTACACCATTTTAACGCTCTTTCTTTAATTTCTTTCACCAGAAGTAGTTTGAGAGATTATATAGTTTTTTGGATTATTTTTTTGTCTTAATAAAAGTTCACCTATGAATCCAGAAATAAAAAACTGAACTCCTATAACAATGGTAACTAGGGCAATAAAAAATTGAGGTCTATCAGTTATTAGTCGAGAATTAACATTGAAATATAATTTGTCAACCCCTAAATATAGCGTAAAGCCCATGCCAATACTAAACATAAAAGTACCAAGAAGTCCAAAAAAATGCATTGGTCTTTTTCCAAATTGATTTAAAAACCATAGTGTCAATAAGTCAAGAAAACCATTAATAAATCTTTCAGCTCCGAATTTTGTTATTCCATATTTTCTTGCTTGATGCTTAACTTCTTTTTCTGAGATTCTTTTAAAGCCTGCTTGAGAAGCTAAAACGGGAATATACCTATGCATTTCTCCACTAACATCTATAGTTTTTACTACGTTTTTTTTATAAACCTTAATTCCACAGTTAAAATCATGCAATTTAATTCCAGAGACTATTCTAGCAGCAAAGTTAAATAGCTTTGAAGGTATATTTTTTAAAAATAAATTATCATATCTTGTTTTTTTCCAACCAGAAACTATATCAAGTTTTTCTTTATTTAGCTTAATTATCATAGATGGAAGTTCTTCGGGGGAGTCTTGAAGATCAGCATCTAATGTGGCGATATATTCTCCTTCAGCAAACTTAAATCCTGCATTTAAAGCTTGAGACTTACCGTAGTTTTTAGCAAAACGATAACCACATACATTATGGTTTTTAGATGACAAATCATCTATTATTTTCCATGAATCATCAGAACTCCCATCATCAATAAATATAAGTTCAAACGAGTATCCGGCATCATTTAAGCTAGATTTAATCCATTGATGTAATTCTATCAAAGACTCTTCTTCATTATATAAAGGGACAACAACGGAAATATCCAAAGTAAAATATTTATAACAAATCTACGAAAATTGAAATTTAATTAGGATTTGTTTTTTTTAGAATTAAACCGCCAAATAAAGAAATTAAAAAGCCCATAAAAATGGATCCAAGAAGTCCACCAGCAATTCTTATTGGGAGAGTGGTAAATTTCTTTGACATTTCTATTGCTTGATTTGCATCTTCAACTGACATTTCTTGATTTCCATCTAGCATTTTTTGTTTAGCAATTTCTAATGTTTTATCCATAAACTGGGGATCCATGAATTCGGTCAAAATTATTGCATATAATGTTCCTATGACTCCAGAAATCAAGGCTATTCCAACCCCAACTTTAAGACTTTGTGAAAGTGACACTAATCCATCGTTGTCATTTCTATATTGATAGATACCATAATTTATAAAACATACACTTAAAATTAATGGAACAAAAGAAGACAAAGTGTCTCCTTGATAATGAGCGTCAAGAAGAAAAAGCATTAATTGAAAAAACACACTAGCCACCCCGAGTATAGTTCCAAAGTTTATAGCATAGGCTGATGTTTGAATTTTAGAATTTTCCATTTGAAATATTTAATGCAATTTAACTTTTATAAAGAATAATTTAAAATAATCTCTTGTGTTTTGTATGTATTAAAAAAAAAAGTAAATTTGTTATCTCAAATAAAAAAAATGCGAATCGATATTCACCCCAAAAACTACAGACTTGTTGCATTTAAAGATATGTCCAATGAAGAGGTTTTTATAACTAAGTCTACTGTTGAGTCAAAAGAAATGATTGAAGTTAAGGGTGTTGAATATCCTCTTGTAAAACTTGAAATTTCTAGAACTTCTCATCCGTTTTACACTGGTAAATCTAAGTTAGTTGATACTGCAGGAAGAATTGACAAGTTTAAAAACAAATATTCCAAGTTTAAGAAGTAGTATTCTAGTAACTAAACTACTTTTTTTTTCAAAAACATTTTATTGTTTTGTTCAATCCTGGAAACATCTCAAATAACAATTCAAAAAGTATTCCCCAAACAAGAATAGCATTCCATACTTTGGGGTGTAAACTTAACTTTTCCGAGACATCAACAATATCTAGAGGCTTTAATAGTGATCAATATCAGCATGTTGATTTTAATAAGATTGCGGATGTTTATGTTATTAATACTTGTTCAGTTACTGATAATGCAGATAAAAGATTTAAATCACTAGTTAATAAAGTTCTTAAATTAAACGAAAAAGCTTTTGTGGCTGCAATAGGTTGTTATGCTCAACTTCAGCCTAAGGAGTTACTATCCATTAAGGGTGTTGATTTAGTTTTGGGTGCAAATGAAAAATTTAATCTCCCAGATTATTTAAATGATCTTAATAAAATAGAAATTGGAAAAATTCATTCTTGTGAGATTGATGAGGTGAATGAATATGTTGGCAGTTTTTCTTTAAATGGCCGAACAAGATCATTTTTAAAAGTCCAAGACGGATGTGATTATAAATGTACTTATTGTACCATACCCAATGCAAGAGGTGTTTCAAGAAGTGCAAGTTTGGAGAGTATTATTTCCAGTATTGAAGAAATTTCTTCAACAGGAGTTAATGAAATTATTCTAACAGGGGTCAATATTGGGGATTTCGGTAAAGGTGAGAATAATAATAAAAATCATAAACACACTTTTTTAGAACTAATTAATGCTTTAGATAATCTTAAATTAATTGAACGCATAAGAATATCTTCAATCGAGCCTAATTTACTTAAAAATGAAATTATTGATTTTGTATCTAAAAGCCATTGTTTTGTTCCTCATTTTCATATTCCACTACAAAGTGGGAGTGATATGATATTGAAGAAAATGAAAAGAAGATATTTAACTCCTTTATATTTAGATCGTGTATTGAAAATTAAAAAATTAATTCCAAATGCCTGTATAGGTGTCGATGTTATTGTTGGATTCCCTGGTGAATCTGATGATAGTTTTATTGACACTTATAATTTTTTAAAAGACTTACCTATTAGCTATTTACATGTTTTCACTTATTCGGAAAGGAAAAATACAGAAGCTGCATTAATGAAAAATACAATACCCATCAATATTCGAAGCAAAAGAAGTAAAATGTTGAGAACATTATCTGTAAAAAAACGTAGAGCTTTTTATGAGTCTCAGCTTGGGAAAGAATTAAATGTTTTGTTCGAGGGGGAAAATAAAAAAGGTTATATGTACGGTTTCACAGAAAATTATATAAAAGTTAAATCACCATGGAATCCAGATTATATAAATAAGATAATACCCTTGAATTTGAAAAAAATAGATAATGAAGGGTATGTAAGGTGTTAAAGTTTAATACCGACAGGTAAAAGAGATTTGTAAGATTTATTTCTACGAACAAAACCAGCAATTTTTGGAGATGTAGGAACGACTTTCATGTTTCTGTCAGATAAAACCTCTAGAACACAACGAATAAATTTTTCTTCAAAATTTTTATCACTAATTCCCTCTGGTACAAATATTTTTGTTAAAAATATTTTTCTTTCTTGTTCTGCATACTCAATACGTGCAAGTGAGTTTTCAACAGTAGTTTCAAATTGTCTAAGGAATTCATTGTTTTCGAGAACTATATTTGCCATATTGAAAAAAATTTATATTTAAAATAATCCCTTTAATTGTAACTTTATCCAGAGATAACTGGATTTTTAAAGGGCAATAAATTTACAAAAAATTTGTTGATCATCTAGTGTATGAAAGTTAAAATATGGAAAATAAATATTTATATCTAATGCCAGGTCTAGGAGCTAGTCCAAAAATTTTCGAACTGTTAAAGTTTCCAAATTCATTTGTAGTTAAACATTTATCGTGGATTTCTCCTTTTAAAAATGAAAAATTATCCTCCTATGCTATTAGAATGAGCAAGTTGATAAAACACGAAAACCCAATACTTATTGGTGTTTCTTTTGGAGGAATTTTAGTACAGGAAGTCTCAAAAGTGATTAATTGTGAAAAAGTTATAATTATTTCAAGTTTAAAATCAAATAAAGAATTACCAATTCATATGAAAGTAACCAAACACACTAAAGTTCATAAATTTATTCCTTTCAAATGGATTGGAAATATTGAAAATTTAGCTCTTTTTGTTTTTGGAGATTCCATTAAATTAAGAGTAGACCTTTATAAGAAATACCTATCACATAGAGACCCCGAGTATTTGAGTTGGGCTTACAATGCGCTAGTTAATTGGGAGCAAGAAAGTAATAATCAATCTATTATTCATATCCATGGAATGAAAGATAATATATTTCCAATACGTAAAATTAAAAAACCGTTTATTAAAATCAAGGGTTCCCATGCTATCATATTGACTCAAGCTAATTGGTTCAATAATAACTTGCCCAAACTTATCTTGAGTTAAAAAATTATATTTTTTTTAATTGCTGTTGCATTAATTTCATTTGAGAACTAAGCATTCCTTGTCGATCTAGTTTTTTTGCTTCAGCAAGCAACATTGTAGCTTCTCGTTTTCTTCTTTTTTGCATCGATATTCCAGCTAAACTCATCTTGGCCATTGCTAAATCATGATTAAAAGAAAGTCCTAGAACAATTGCTTTTTTAAAATTTTTTTCTGCAATTGTTAAATTGGTTTGGGATTTTATTATTCCATGCAAGTAGTAAAAATATCCTTGCTGTTTTTTTACTAAACTTGATTCAGGATTTTTAATTTTATTCAACCATTTTTCAGTACCAACAAAGTCCTGTTTACGTAATCTTAAAAATGCTAAAAAAATTATCTCATTTTTAAAATATAAAAGAATAAACATTCCAGCAATAAGCATACAGAATATTCCATTTCCAATATAATTTTCAATAAATTGATAAATTGAATATGAAAATAAACATAAAGCAAAAAATAATTTGATAATCTTTGGAAACATAATTTTATATTTAATTTCAAAGGTAAAAAAAAAGGTTTGGAATTATTAACTAAAGGTTTTGTTAAATAAAAAGATGTTATATATTTGCGCAGCTTTAATGGAACATATACTACCATAAAGTTTAGAAATATGAAAAGAACATTCCAGCCTTCAAAAAGAAAAAGACGAAATAAGCACGGTTTTCGTGAGAGAATGGCTAGTCCTAGCGGTAGAAAGGTTATATCTAGTCGTCGAGCTAAAGGCAGAAACAAAATATCAGTTTCATCTGAACCTAGACATAAAAAATAATGTTTTTACATTATTAAAATTTTTAAGGTGTTACTTTTTTTAAGTAGCACCTTTTTTTTTATATTGAATTTGTAATGCAATCATAAATTAATGCCAAAAAACAATAAATTAAAAAGTATATTAATAATAGGATCAGGCCCTATAATTATTGGACAAGCTTGTGAATTTGACTATGCAGGAACTCAAGCACTTCGTTCACTTAGAGAAGATGGAATTGAAACTGTTTTGATCAATTCCAACCCTGCGACTATAATGACTGACCCCTCTATGGCAGATCATATTTATTTAAAACCGCTGACAACTAAATCCATAATTGAAATTTTAAAAATTCACGCTATAGATGCTGTACTACCTACAATGGGAGGTCAAACTGCTTTAAATCTTTGTATAGAAGCAGATGACAAGGGGATATGGAAGGATTATAATGTTGATATTATTGGCGTTGATATAGATGCAATTCAAATTACAGAGGATCGAGAACAGTTTAAACAATTATTGAAAAAAATTAATATTCCTGTTGCTCCAGCTGAAACTGCAAACTCAATTTTAAAAGGAAAAGAAATTGCTCAAAAATTTGGTTTCCCTCTAGTAATTAGACCATCATTTACATTAGGAGGGACAGGTGCTGCATTTGTTCATAATGAACAAGATTTCAGCGAACTTCTATCAAGAGGTTTAGAGGCATCACCTATACACGAGGTTCTTATAGACAAAGCATTATTAGGATGGAAGGAATATGAGCTCGAGTTATTAAGAGATAAAAATGATAACGTTGTAATCATCTGTACAATAGAAAACATGGATCCAATGGGTATTCATACGGGAGATTCAATTACTGTTGCTCCTGCAATGACACTTTCAGATAATACTTTTCAGAGAATGAGGGACATGGCAATTAAGATGATGAGAAGTATTGGAGATTTTGCTGGGGGTTGTAATGTTCAGTTTGCAGTTAGCCCTGATAAGAAAGAAGATATAATAGCAATAGAAATAAACCCTAGAGTTTCTCGTTCGTCAGCTTTAGCATCAAAAGCATCTGGATATCCGATAGCCAAAATAGCAGCCAAGTTGGCAATTGGATATAATTTAAATGAATTAGAAAATCAAATTACAAAATCTACATCAGCATTATTTGAGCCTACCCTTGATTACGTAATAGTAAAAATTCCTAGATGGAATTTTGACAAATTTGAGGGATCTGACAGAACACTTGGATTACAAATGAAATCTGTTGGTGAAGTTATGGGGATTGGGAGATCTTTTCAAGAAGCACTTCACAAAGCAACACAATCCTTAGAAATTAAAAGAAACGGTCTTGGAGCTGACGGTAAAGGATATACTGATTATGATCAAATTTTAAATAAACTAAAAAACGCAAGTTGGGATAGAGTTTTTGTTATATATGATGCAATTCAGATAGGAGTTCCTCTTACCACAATAAACGATATTACTAAAATTGATATGTGGTTTTTAAAGCAGTATGAAGAGCTTTATAAACTCGAATGTGAAATTTCAAATCACTCAATAGAAACAATTTCCTCTTCATTAGTTCTGGAATCCAAACAAAAAGGTTTTGCAGATAGACAAATTGCCCATATGTTAAATTGTTTGGAAAGTCAGGTATACAATAAAAGAGATAAACTTGGTATTCAACGTGTTTACAAGTTAGTTGACACATGTGCAGCTGAATTCCAGGCTAAAACTCCCTATTATTATTCAACCTTTGAAGAAAAAATGCAACTCGCAGGTTCGGATAAAAAATTTAGTGTTAACGAAAGTGCTGCGAGTGATCGAAAGAAAATCGTTGTACTTGGTTCAGGCCCCAATAGAATAGGCCAGGGAATTGAATTTGATTATTGTTGTGTCCACGGTGTTTTGGCTGCGAGTGAGGCAGGTTATGAAACAATTATGATTAATTGTAATCCAGAAACAGTTTCCACTGATTTTGATGTAGCTGATAAACTATATTTTGAACCTGTATTCTGGGAACATATATATGATATTATTAGACATGAAAACCCGGTAGGTGTAATTGTTCAATTGGGTGGTCAGACAGCTTTAAAATTAGCAGAAAAACTAGATCGATATGGAATTAAAATAATTGGAACAAGTTATAAGTCTCTTGATTTAGCTGAGGACAGAGGAAGTTTTTCAACTCTTCTTAAGGAAAATAATATTCCATATCCTGATTTTGGAGTTGCAGAAAATGCAGAAGATGCAATTAGATTAACTGAGGAGCTAGATTTCCCAATTTTAGTTAGACCATCCTATGTTTTAGGTGGTCAAGGAATGAAGATTGTAATTAATAAGGAAGATTTAGAAGCCCACGTTGTTGATTTATTGAGAAAGATCCCTAACAACAAACTTTTATTAGATCACTATTTAGATGGAGCTATAGAGGCTGAGGCC